>JBPCVD010000500.1:0-9166 GCA_051010815.1 Rubripirellula sp. | reverse complement strand
TTCATGAAGACCCAGGTGGCGGAGTACGCCTGGCTTCGAATGCTGCTGCACATCAGCACGGGAGTGATTTGGTTTGCATTTGCTGCCGAATTCATTTTGATGCTGTCCGTTGCCGACAAGAAGATCGACTACTGCAAGTCTCACTGGCTGGATATCGCGATCATTCTGTTGCCGCTGGTTTCGTTTCTTCGATCCCTTCGTGTGTTGCGAGCGAGCCAAGCGCTGCGTCTTCCGCAGGTCACGAAGATGGCCCGCGTCTATCGGCTGCGCGGTACCGCGGTCAAGGCGCTGAGGGGACTGATCCTGTTGGAGTTTTTTCATCGAATCCTCCGAACCGATGTCTCACGCTCGATCGATAAGCTGCAGATTCAATTGGGAGAGGTGGAGGAGCAGGCAAGAGGCATTCGACGGAAGATTGCGCGGTTGGAAAAACGGCGTGAAGCCGATGAAGCGACTGGCGAAAACGTTCTTGGTGGCGACACCGACGGCGACGCGGAAATCGCTGGAGATGAATCGGATGACCAGAAGCATTTGAAGGCAGGGCGATCCTCCGACTCCGATGTGTCGCCGCAACCATCATCTCCGAAACCTCAAGATTCCGTGTCCACGGGTTGAGCCACCGCGATTCGTTGGGATGTCATCAAACGCCTTGCCAACGAATCTCTGCAAGCAATTCTTGGCGGGCGAGCAGAAGCCGATTTCGCAGCCGTTTGCGTTGATCACGTCGGCGGCATTGATCAAGTCTGCCGAGGGATTGCTTTTCACCGGTCGGGGGCAAGCGTCCGTTCGGCAGAGGCAACAATGAAACGCGACTGGCCGATGCGAGTCGCGAGTGCTTGTCCGTAAGATGGCCCTGGGACGCCGTTTTCGCGTGATTCTCGGGGTGAGATGGCGAACTCGAGGAGTTGGTTTGGCCGCAAACTTGCGTTCGCCCGGAGGCATCCCCGTCGCCGAGTGGCTACAATAAGAATCCCGCCTCCATCCCCACCCACGTCGATTTCTCGATGCATTCATTCGCATCCTCCGTTGGATCACCTTGCATCCGCCCAAGTCTCATGTGCTGGATTCCAGTGCGTCAGATCATGGCTGGAATCGTGGCGCTGTGTCTGGGCTTGGAGATGACTCAGATTCAGGCCGGTGAGAGCGATCGCGATCCGCAGGCCGCCAACGATGCTCCGCTAAGCTTTGAGCTCGATGTTCAACCCGTCCTGACGGCTTACGGGTGCAACATGGGTGCGTGTCACGGCAAGCAACGGGGGCAAAACGGATTCCAACTGTCGCTGCTCGGCTTCAACGCAGACTTTGACTTTGCCGCTTTGGCGACGGACGCACGAGGTCGGAGGATTTTTCCGGCAGCGCCCCGCCAGAGCTTGTTGATTCGCAAGGCCACCGCCGAACTTCCTCATGGTGGTGGCAAGCGATTTGATATCGACTCGCCGCCGTATCAACTGTTGTTGCAGTGGATTGAGCAGGGGGCGAATCGTCGAGTGGAGGGAGAGACACAGTTGGAACGAGTGGTGCTCGCTCAAAGCGAATTCTCGCTCAAGCCCTCAGAGTCTGGCAATCTTCAGGTCACGGCGCATTACAGCGACGGGTCCTTACGAAACGTAACGACATTGACGACGTACTTGTCGAACGATGCGGCGGTAGTGGCGGTTGATTCAAGCGGAGAATTGAAGTCAGGTCCGCTGCCTGGTGAGACAGCGATCATGGCTCGCTACATGAATCACATCTGTGTGGCGAACGTTGCCATTCCTCAGACGGAACCGGTACCTGCTGAATTTTTTGAAGCGTTGCCGCGTCACAATTTGATCGACGAGCACGTTTACGCGAAGCTCAGAAAGTTGGGCGTGAAGCCTTCAAGCGTTGTGTCGGATGAAGTCTTCTTGCGTCGTGTCTACCCAGACGTGATTGGACGACTTCCGACGGTTCAGGAGACGCGAGCATTTCTCGATTCGACCGAACCTGAGAAACGCGAAGTGCTGGTGGATCATCTGCTGGATCAGCCCGAGTACGCGGATCACTGGGCAGGCTATTGGGCAGATCTGCTGCGCCCCAATCCTTATCGAGTCGGGATCAAAGCGGTTTTGAATTACGATAACTGGATTCGCAGCCAGTTTCGTGAGAACGTTTCGTATGACGAATTCGCGCGTCAACTGATCACTGCCAAGGGAAGCACCTGGCAAAACGGAGCCGCGACGCTCTACCGCGATCGTCGCAGTCCCGATGAAATAGCGACCATGGTCAGTCAGTTGTTTCTTGGCATTCGTTTGGAGTGCGCGAAGTGCCATCACCATCCGTTCGAGCGCTGGAGTCAGCAGGACTTCTATCAGTTCGCTGCTTACTTTTCCAAAGTCAGTCGCAAAGGGACGGGACTCTCGCCACCAATTTCGGGTGGCGAAGAGATTGTGTACACCTCGACCAAGGGAGATGTGAAGCATCCATTGACCGGCGAGGTCATGAGTCCGACGCCGCTGTACGAGGGAAGCGAGGATGCGAAAAGTTTCGACGACCCTCGCGAGGCTTTGGCCGATTGGATGACATCCGGCAACAACGACTACTTTGCGAAAGTGCAGGTCAATCGCTTGTGGGCGATCTTGATGGGACGCGGCATCGTCGAGCCGGTAGACGATCTGCGCAGCACCAATCCGCCCACCAACCCGGAACTGCTGGATGCCTTGGCCGTCCATTTCAAGGACTCTGAATTCGACGTCAAGTCATTGATTCGTTTGATTGTTTTGTCGCGGACCTACTCGCACGCTTCAAAGCCAAGTGAATCGAACGTGTCCGATCGTCTCAATTACTCGCGTCACTATCGCAGACGTTTGCGAGCGGAGGTGTTGATGGACGCAGTCGCCGATGTGACGGAGACACCGTCCTCTTTGACCGGTTTGCCGTCGGGTTCTCGAGCCAATCAAGTCTGGACTCATCGTGTCGATTCCGTCTTTCTCGATACCTTCGGGCGACCGAATGAAAACCAAGATCCACCTTGCGAGCGGACGCCCGACTCGACCGTCACGCAAGCGTTGCATTTGATGAATTCGCGAGAGTTGGATGGGCGAATCCGTAGTGACAAGAGCCGCGCGGCGAGACTCGCCTCGAGCGACATGTCGTCCGATGCGATCGTGGAAGAGCTTTACTTGGCGACGTACTCTCGATTTCCCACTGACGCCGAACGCGAGTACGCTACCAAGCTGTTGGAGGCGGCGGAGAATCGCCGGCTCGTCGCGGAAGACTTGCTGTGGGCCATGATCAATTCGCCCGAATTTTCGATCCAGAATTAGGAGCGTCCACTGATGAGACGACTGAATCAGAATTGCGAAGGGATGACGCGGCGTGACAGCCTCAAGCTTGGACTGGGAGGTCTCGTTGGAGGTGGGTTGAGCGGGGCGCTTCGGGCTTCGGCCCATGGCAGCGAGTCCCCGGCAAGAATCACCAAAGAGGCAGACGCATGCATCCTGATTTGGATGGATGGCGGTCCGAGTCACTATGAGACGTTTGACCCTAAGCCAGAGGCGCCGCTGGAGATCCGAGGGCAATTCGGACCAATTCAAACGCAAACTCCCGGCATTCTGTTTTCCCAGCCGATGGAGCGACTGGCAGCGATCTCCGACGACCTGGCCATCGTTCGATCCATCCGTCACAACCAGGGTAACCACGGTGCCGGCAATCACTACATGATGACCGGGGCGCCGCCGAGAATCCCGGTTGGTTGTGGTGCCTTCGTCAGTTTTCATCCGAGTCTGGGTAGCGTCGTGTCCCGCGAAGTCGGCGCGCCTGCGGGGGTTCCTGCTTACTTTTCGATTCCCAGCATGTCACGCTCTGGCGGACCGAACTTTCTAGGTGCCCGATACGCGCCGTTCGTCGTTCCGGACGATCCGAATCGAAGTAGTTTTCGCGTTCGCGACGTGACGGTCCCAAGTGGATTGACGGATGGGCGATTCGAGTCGAGACAGGAGATCCGCCGACAAATCGACAAGATGCTGAGGATCACTGATGAGGCTGCCGGCGATCCCGTTCTGGCCGCCGATGAATTCTATTCGCAGGGTCTGCAGATCATTAGCAGCCCTGCCGCACAGGCCGCCTTCGATATCCATGCCGAGCCGGGTGAGATTCGAAACGCGTACGGTCGGCATCCATTCGGTCAGCGCGCCTTGATGGCGAGACGGCTGGTTGGTGCGGGCGTACCGTTCGTGACGCTGTATCACGGTGGTTGGGATCATCACACCGATCTCTTCAAGTCGTTTGATTCCAAGATGCCTCCGTTTGAGAGTACGGTTGCGGCCCTGATAGAAGACTTGAAGCAGCAAGGGATGTTGGAGCGAACGTTGGTGATCGCGCTTGGCGAATTCGGGCGAACGCCGAAGATCAATGATCGCGGTGGACGTGATCACTGGTCCAACGCGATGAGCGTGATGTTCGCCGGTGGTGGAACTCGGGGCGGACAAGTGATCGGTGCCACTGATCGACAAGGCTATGCCGCGGTCGAACGTGTGTTGGCCCCAGAGAACTTTGTCTCAACCGTCTATCGAAAGCTTGGCATCGATGCGGGGCAAATGATGTACACGCCCGACGGTCGTCCTGTCCACTTGGTCAGTGATGCCACGCCAATATCAGAACTGATGAGCTAGCGATCTTGGCGACCCCTCAGATGATGATTGCCGGAGTGAAACCATCTGGATGGCGTAAAGCGATTCAGCGGGGAAGCGTCCGTGCTGTGAACGCGTTCCCTCGCTTTGTGACTATCGTTGGCTCAATCGCAGTGTGGGTTGGGCTAAGCGTGATGACGTGCTTGGACGCAACGGCGCAGGTCAAGCTCGACCGTTTCTTTCCTCCTGCTGTCGAAGTCGGGTCGGAGTCGCAGGTCAAAGCGGAAGGAAAGTTTCCGAAGTGGCCCGTGATCATTGATGTCGATCGCGACGACGTGGAGGTGAAAGCGAACGAGGGTTCTGGCAGCTTGACCGTTCGTGCGTCTGAGGATGCTGCTCCCGGTGTAGTTTGGGTTCGCATACGCGATGCTGCCTCTGCGTCGAGCCTCGTTCCGCTGCTGATTGAGCGTTCGGTGATCACGGAAGAGGTCGAGCCAAACAACAAACTCAGTGAATCGACCGAGATTGACTTGCCATGCGTTGCTGTCGGGCGATTGTCAAAGTCGGGAGATCTCGACTCATTTAGTTTTGAGGTTAGCGAAGGGCAGACGCTCGTGATTTCGGTCGTAGCCCATCGGTTGCTGAAGTCTCCAATGGATGCGGTCGCACAGTTGGTGGACGAAAAAGCCAACGTGCTTCAGCAAGTTGATGATCGACGCGGTCTTGATCCACAGATCGTCTATCGGGCTGATCGCGATGCCAGGCTGACTCTGCGGCTCTTTGCGTTCCCAGAGACGCCCAATAGCACCATTGGGTACGCTGGCTCGGCTTCTTTCGTCTACATGGTGCGAATCACGACGGACGCATTTGTCGACCACGTGTTGCCCCTCGTGGCAGCAGGAAAAGAGGAGAAGACTCACATTGGTGGGTGGAACTTGGATGCGAAAAACGCCGTTAAGTATTCACCCGCGACGAGCATCTCACCACGTGCTGCCTATGTTCCCGGTGCGCTCGGTTGGCAATGGCTGGCGGAGACGAAAACGGCAAGCGATCAATTCTTTGACGACCAGGTTGATCAAGTTCCGCACGCGAATCGATTTCCATGTCAGTTTTCCGGCAGGATTCGAACGCGTGGGGAGATCGATCGATATCACTTGTCACTGAAGAAGGGGACGCGTTATCGGATTGGCGTCGATTCCCGGCGTTTCGGATTCCTGCTCGACTCGGTGCTCCGTCTGGTCAATCCAGAAGACGGCAATGAATTGGCACGCAACGATGACGCTTCACGAAATCAATTCGATGCTGCCTTGGAGTATTCCGCGAAGGAAGATGCGACGATCGAACTGCAAGTGTCGGATCTGGTGGATGGATTTGGGATGCGACACGCGTACAGTGTCATCGTCGAGGAAGTGAAACCAAGTTTCTCCCTGACTGTCGCCGCTGATCACTTCGAAGTGGTCGCCGGAGCTTCAGTCGACGTTCCTGTTTCTGTATCACGGCGTGGTGGTTTCAACTCGAGCATAACGGTTGACGCGGAATCATTGCCCGAGGGCGTCACTTGTGAACCGGCGGAATCGGAGGCGAAAGGTGGCACGGCAAAGACCGTGACGCTAAAACTCAAGGCGACGGAGTCAGCGTCAGCGTGGCAAGGAGCGTTTCGGGTCACAGGGCGTGCGATCGACAAAGAAGGGAAAGCATCCGCCGAAAGTACGAAGGCGACTTATGCATTGCGCGAAGTGATCGCGGTCAGCGAATTCTGGTTGACCGTTGCAGAGAAGAAGTAAACGCCTCTCGATTCCGAGTCGGTTGGCTTTTCTCTTTGCTTGCTGAGACATGAGCCCATCGCATGACCGCGATCGATGCCTACGAGGGAACACTCGCTATGAAACGACATGCACCTCAAGCTCGAGACTACATGACCCACTTGCCGGTGGAAGTGGAGCGTTGCGAGTCTGCGTCGGAGGCGATGGAGTTGATGCAGCGACGAGGCATTCACCATCTTCCAGTCATGAACGGGTCTCGACTTCAAGGAGTCGTCACACAACGCACGCTGCTCGATGGACAGCTGCGGTTGGGAGAAGCATTTCAGGCGACGCCGCTCGAAGAATTGTGTGATTCGGAGCCAATCACGATCAGTCCCGTGGAATCGATCGATGAGGTCGTCGGTCAGATGTTGGATCGAAACGTTGACCACGCCGTCGTGATGGATGGTGGATTTGTGGTTGGGATCCTGACTGTGATCGATGTCTTGCGGTTCGTGCGAGAGCACTTTGGCGGGGCTTCCGAACGGAACTAGATCGTTGCCCTGCTGATCACGGGTAAGCAGGTGGTCCGGTTGCGGATGATCATGGTTACCACGGTTAGCCGATTGTGCGAGTCGCGTTGATTGTTGGCCGAACCTGACGGAAACCGGTGTCTGCGATGATTGCCAGGATTTCGTCGCCGCGTTGGAATCTGCGGAGATTGCGTCCGAAGCACCGCCTACTGGAATGTCATGGCGTGCGAAGGTAATTGTTCGGAAGGGGCGTGTGATTCAACGTGGCGATCGATCGCTCGGCAGCGCACGTGGGTAACGGAGGGCTTTGATCGAGCCTGTGTGCGTCGCCGCACAACCGTCACTGCTGGCATGCATGGCAAAGCCATCAGGAGGGGATCAGTTCGTTTGAACGTCACCTGCAAAGTTCCGCAGTGGATTGAGTTGCCATGGCCCGATGTTAACGGTGAACAACCCTTGCCGTGTACGGAGACCAGGATAGTGCGCACGCGACGACTCTTTTCTATCGTGATGACCATGGCTGTCGCATTGGCTTCCGTCGCGACAGATGCCAAAGGTGATGGAGCCTACGACATTACCGCGGGCTTATGGATTCCCTTCTTACCGAAATACACGGCTGGTTCTATCGTCAGCGGTGGCGTCCCTCAACAGACTGAGATCTTTCAAGAGGATCAAAACGCAGTCGGAGGCCAGATCGGTTTCAAAGGCTTCTACCACTTCGCGCCCACTCGCACGATGCTTGAGTTCGATCTTAACTTCGCCGGGGCGGACAACATCGTTTCGGGTAGCCAGACATTCGCCGACCCAGGTCCCACTTCGGGCGTATGGTTCGCATCCGCGGGTGGAAGCTTGGCGGAGATCTCGCCCAACGGTGGCTCCGCTACGATTTCAGTCAGCGGGGACGTGATTCATCACAGCCAATACATCGGACTCCGCGATCGGTTTGATCTTCGGAACTGGGGTATCGGACTGTTTGACGTCGGCTTTGGGTTTAGCCATCTGGCATTTGACCAGGACTACGAATTGACAGCTCAGATCGGAAACAGCTTCGCACGGATCGATGAGGATCTGGACAACGACTACGTGGGTGGCGAAGTGCGATCGACAATCATTCGTCAGTTCCGACGTCGCCCTGTGATGCTGGACTTTGACTTCGGTTTGTACGACATGGATGGACGGTACAAAGCGACCTCCAATTTCCCTGGTGGAACAGACCAGGCGAACATCGTGCTGAAGAAGACGGCGTTCACGTTTGATGTCGGGCTCCGAACGGAGGTTTACATCCGCGGGATCACGCTCAAGCCGGGCATCAACTTCAAATACATTTCCGACATGGCGACGATCATTCACGCTCCGAACGTGGAAGTGCCCGTGCAGCCTGCCACTCTATCGACCGATGCCGGCTACATTCTCGGCCTCAACATTGAGTTGCTGCTTTAGAATCCGGGCCAACCTTGGAAACCCGTTGGCGCGGCCACTGCCGGCCGCCCGGCGGTGAAGACTAAGAGCCCTCGCGATTGAAAGATGCCCTCGCGATTGAAGAATTCAATCGCGAGTCACCGGCGCGAGACAAGCGTCTGTTTGTCAGATGGCCGAGTTCGGTATCCACTCGGATCGCGACACCGTTTGCTGGTCACGTTCGGCTTTCGCTTTGGCCTGAACGCGGATGGTCAGCTCCTTGACTCGTTTGGCTGCCGTCTCGTCGAGGGGACGCAGTAAACGTTGAGCTCGCACCAAAGCACGGACGCTAGGAGGATTCTTCTCCAAAGCTCCGGCCCAGCCCTGGGCAAGAACCTGCATCAGTCGAGGTTCGCTGTGACCGGAAACCGACGCAATCTGTTTGCAGTTGCTTTCAGCCACGACGAACAACGGGCGTGCCGCACCATTGGATTCGTAGGGAGGTTGATCGGTCAATTGACTCAGAGCCGGGGCCTCACGGATCGGCATCACAATCACAATGAACTCATCGATCAGCTTCTGCGCGTTGGTTGAAAACGTTTGACCGCTGTAGGTGTGCCCATCATGCAGAACGAACAGCAGGGGGCGTCCCGTCCGTTTCGCCAAGTTCAGTCGTTGTGAGGCTTCTGCCAATCGAGGAGCCGCACGCGAAACGCGTTGTCCCAGAATTTTCTCGAAGATTTCCTGGTACACGTCTAGCAGCATGGGCATTGGACGTGAAGTCAGCAGCTCGTGAACTTTTCGGTCCTGATTGCTGGCTGGCTGCAGCGATGCTTGCTGATGCTGAGCGGAAATGAACATGGCACGTTGAGAGAATGGTTTCGCCATTGCCTCTTCGTACATC
>JBPCVD010000499.1:0-2672 GCA_051010815.1 Rubripirellula sp. | reverse complement strand
CCTCGGAAACGATCATCCGACCACGATCAGGGTTCCCCTGCGACGTGGTCTACTGTCCCGATGGCGAACATGTCGTCGCCGCCGGATATGGTGGACCCAAGAAGTGGAATCTGCACAGCGGGAAGACCATCCTGTCGATGCCCGATCGTGACGATCAAACGATCAAAGCCCTACCCGGTAGTAGCTTCACATGGGCCCTGGCGGCGAGTTCCGACGGGGGCATGGTGGTTGCTGGGGGCAGAAATCTTATCACCCTGTGGAAGACTGAGGTTGCCGATATTCGTGACGGAAAACCAATTGCCAAGCAGCTATGGCAATTCGAAACTTACGAAGACCGAAGGATGCAGGCCACACATGTGGCCTTCCGTTCCGATGGCGAGCGAATTGCCACCACCTGGCGGAATTGGAATTCGCAGTCTGACGAGCCACACGTGATTGAAATTCGCCACGCGAGTACCGGCGAGGTGATTCAGCGGATCGAAGGGGGTGGCAGCGGACTCGCCTTCAGCCCCGATGGCAAGTATATCGCCTCGGCGGCTCAGCCGGGTTCCCCGGAAGTTGCTCTCTGGGACTCTGAAACGGGAAAGCTACGGCTGAAGCTGACCGGACACGCGCACGCGATCAACGAACTCGCCTTCAGCCCCAACGGCACATATCTTGCCTCGGCAGACAAAGCCGGGGTCCTGCGAATCTGGCAGTTGCCCCTTGGTGAGCAGATCCGCGTGCTGCAAGGCCACTTCGGCGGTGTTACCGATCTGGCATTTGATCCGCAAGGAACCTATCTGGCTTCGATCTGCCCAAAGACTCCTTCCGAGTTAATCATTTGGGATTTGAGCGGCCTCGACGAGGGTGGAGCGAAGGAGTAACTGTGAGGGTTTAGGTACGGACATCGCTTCGACTTCTGGTTGGCAACCGTCAGCTCGGTTGCATCGACCGATCGTAGCTTGCGAAGACGCGACGGAACGGTCTTCGCGAGATTTGGGGGACTGAATCCGGGAAGAACGCGCCGAAACTGAAGCGTGGGGCAAGCGACCGAAGTCGACAGCGGCTGGGCGAAAGATCACGGAATGAGAATCCCTTTGGTCCGAGCACTGTACTCATCGAGCGAAATCTCGTCCTTGGCGTACCTTTTTGCAAGTTGGAACACTCTCTCCTGCGCGTCGTAATTGCGAGTAAATACGACAAAGCTAACGCAAAAGATCGCTCCAACAACAAATGGCAGTGCGCTCGTTAAGCTCAAACCTGTATCAACGACACCAGACACTCCGTTCTTAGGAAGCATGGCCTCGAATCCGAGGTACGTAAGGTAGATTGCTGAAAGACCGGCAATCGTTCGAAAGAAACCCATGACAACACCTTCCGAGTAATGAACGCATTCGAGTCGATGTTTCGAATCGTAGATCTTCTGAGAATACCAGGGATTGTTATACGACTGGCGACCATCGTTGGACGCCGACATTGCGTTCACCTCGCGGAACAGACCAGATCACCAGGTCACCAGGTCAAGAATAATGGAAGGGCCTGTTATCACCCGAAAGCTGAATCAAGCTCAGCCAACCTTCGTGCGGGCGGTTGCATCGCCGTTGCATCGCCCAGCGCGTCGTAGCGAAATCGCGTCGATGCAGTCTTCCCAAACTCTCGGACCAGATTCAGACGAAACTGCAGCCTAACGCCGTCACATCATTCGCCTGCCGCCGGCTTCGCCTGCTGAATTTGGACATGCGATTGCGAAAGAGGACCGTAGAGATCGGGGCGACGCTGCTGGAAGTTCCTGCTGTTCGCCCGCTGCTGACGGATTCTCTGCAGATTGATCGTTGCGGAGATGTATGCTTCCGTCCTGTCAGCACATCGTTGCTTAATGCGCGGTCCATCGGCAATCATCGTCCCGCTGCCATACGCCTGATTGGTGGCGATCATGGCTACGTGACTCTGAAAACCGATTGACTTCACGATGAAGTCCTCAACGCTTCCTCCACGGCCATTGATCCAAACAATCAATTCAGCGCCTTTGAGAGACAAGATTCGCGGCGGTTCGGGGAACCAGCCGTCGTAGCAAGTCATGATGCCGACTTTGCCAAAATCAAATTCGAAGACAGGGATGTCCGCCCCCTTTTCCATGGCCCATTCCGGGTCGTTGCGAACAAACCACGCCTTGTCTTTTCCCTGCGGCGGTCTGGACCAAGGCGGATTACCTTCGAATTTGTCGACAGCTGCGTGTGTCTTGTGGTATTTCCCGGCGATCCTTCCGTCGCGGCCAAAGATGAGCGCCGTGTTTGCGTACGACCCGTCGTCGTAGACCTCCCAGCAACCGACGATCACGTAAATCCGTTGCTCTGAAGCGGCCGCCGCAACTCTCTTCGTGACCGGCCCCGGAACCTGGATTCGGCCGAGGACGTATTCAGGGAACACCACAAGTTGAGCGCCCTCTTCACCCGCCCGTTTGATGTAAGGAATGATTGCCTGCACCGGATCGTAGCCCTCGCGAGGCACATCGCATTTGTCGTAGCCGCTGATCTGAACTGCGGCGACCCTCACGAGGCCCGGCTCGCTGCTCACCGGCGATTCGGCCATAGCGAACGTGGACGCGAAGCAGCCGATCAAAATGAAATACACTCCAGTGAAACAGAGATTCCGTGTTGTCGGCATAGAGATTTCCTGCAGTTGGATTAGTC
>JBPCVD010000498.1:0-9048 GCA_051010815.1 Rubripirellula sp. | reverse complement strand
GTGTTCAACGCATGCCAATGATCAGGCGTCGCTACGATCGCGATTTCGATTTCTTCCTTGTCCAGCAACTCTCGGAAATCGGTATAGGTCTTGGGTGCATCCCCCGATAGATCCTCGACCTCTTCGGCGCCGAGTTCGAGTTTGTCACTGTCGACATCGCAAAGGGCGACCACTTTCACGTTGCCTGCAGCCATCGCCTCCTTGAGGATATTCATGCCCCACCAACCGGCGCCAATCAATGCCGTGCGATAGCGTTTCGATTTTCCTTGACCATGCACGCTTGGCGCTCCGGCTAAAGCACCTGCCGCCGCGGCTGCTTGTAGAAAGTTTCTTCGCTGCATGGTTCTGCTTGTGAGAGTGGTTGAAGTGGAGCCGACATTCTAAGCGGTTACGCCAAGACGTGGCTTGTGCTTAATGCAAGACGTGAATCGAGCCATCGATTCGGGGGGCGAACGGTTCGTCTGCGAGGAGATGGAATCCGAATTCTGCAAAACGCGATCGCTACTTCGACTCACTCAGATCGAGACAGACCAATTGCCCGTCTGAGGCACGACAAAAGAGACGCTGATCACTGAGGACGGGAGCCGTCCAGCTCTGGCCGCTGAGGACTGCGTGTCGGGCGAGTAGGTCCGGTGATTCCGCAGACGCCGCCACGACCAGCAGCTCACCCTCGTCAGACAACACGATCAGTCGTTCGCCGGAAGCCAGTAATCCACCCACATGGATGGAGGGCTCGATCCAGGCGATGTCCCCGGTAAGAAAGTTCATGCAGGTCAATTTCGCACCTTGGGCGATGTCGCCGCTAGCACCGTAGAGGTAGTCGCCGACTTTGACACTCGTCGAAATCTGATTCTGAAATTCTTTGTGTTTCCAAACCACTGCGGGGGAATCGTCTCCGGTTTCCAGCAGGGCACTACCGCGGTTGTAGCCCGAGGAAAGAAAAACTTGATTCTTCAAGACGATGGGGTCTGCTGCGTTGCACCCGAAGGTTGTAAGCCAGCGTTGACGCCAGAGTTCGGCGCCAGTTTCGGGGTTGATACAGACGTAGGAACGCGCTGAACCAAAGACGAGCGTCGGAGTCTCCCCGTGTTGAGATGGAACGAAGGAGGAGTATCCCGCATCTTTGTCGGCGGACGCCCACAGGACTTTACCTGTCGCCCGATCCAATCCAACGCCGGCATCACCAACGTTGAGAACCACCAGCCGATCGTCTACCCAGGGTGCACCAGAGAACCCCCATCCCGGGACACGAACCTGTGC
This sequence comes from Rubripirellula sp., assembly GCA_051010815.1. Classification (GTDB taxonomy): domain Bacteria; phylum Planctomycetota; class Planctomycetia; order Pirellulales; family Pirellulaceae; genus Rubripirellula. The sequence continues at coordinate 7,788 of JBPCVD010000498.1, read as the reverse complement.
CTCAACCGCAACATTGACCGACCATTGAACTTCCCCCGTGGCTGCATCGAAACAGAACGCTTCGCCAGTTCGGCTTAAGGTGTAAACGCGACCATCGTGAATCGTGGGAGTCGATGTGGGGCCGCCAGAAAATTCGTTCGGATCCGTCGGGCTGCTGTAGGAGTGTTGCCAGACGGTTTCCCCCGTCGCAGCGTCCAGGCAGTGGACCGTGTCAACGTTCTCCTCGTTGCCCATCGTGACGAGCCGTCCCGCGTCAATCACGACCGAGGAATAACCGGTGCCAACCTGCGCGCTCCAAGCGATACTCGGTCCCGACGTCGGCCAATCGTGAGTCCAGTCGGTTTCTGTCGAGACGCCGTCGTGGTTGGGACCGCGAAAACAGGGCCATGACTCGGCATCTGATTGCGATGGGGCCAGCAAAGCCGAAGCCAGAGCGAGCATGCCGCCGACTACACGAGTTGTCTTCATCAAGCAGGCGTCTCATTTGCGTTGGCCGCGAAGTCTTGCGCGGCAGGGTCGTGGCGATAACGATCCACCAAAATGCCTCGCTCGGGACCGAAAAGCAAGGCAACAATCATTTGTAGTGCGGCAACCATCACGATCGCACCCGAGGTTCGGACGCTCTCCGTCGTCGGTAATCCGAGCACGGATGTAATCGGACCAGGGAGTAGGTTGGCCGCAAGGTGTCCCAAAATCGAGGCGGAAACTGCGGCGATGACAGAGACGAAAATCATCGGCTTGAGTCGCCGAGTGATGAAGAACGCGGTCGATGGCGGAATGACCAACATGCCAATGACCAGGATGCTGCCGACAACTTCAAAAGCCGTCACGACTGTCGCCGTGGTCACGGTCATCAATCCATAGTGAATGAGTCGCGGACGAAAACCGAGCGTGCCCGCAAGCTGCGGATCAAAGGTGGTGATCATCAGCTCCTTGAACAACAGTTGCACCAGCAGCACATTGATCAGGAGCATGATCCCGCAGGCGATAGCCTCACCCGGAATCTCCGAAGTGAATCCGACCGTCTCAAGCTGGCCGTACAAAACGCAATCTAGATCAAGATCCGTTTTGTCTGCAAATTGCCGCAGCAAGATCAGTCCCAGCGCGAACAAGGTCGTGAACACGACGCCCAGGGCCGCATCGCCGCGAATCCAGCCGGTTTTGGTCACCCATTCCGTTAGATAAGCCGTCAACAAGCCGGCCGCCATCGCACCACCAAACATCAGCAACTGGCGAACGGTCCAGCCACTTTCGTGATCGATCCATCCCAATCCCTCCATGTACCCCGCGATCACAAACGCCGCGACCACACCCGGAAGTGCCGCGTGCGTAAGTGCGTCCGCGATCATGCTCTGCTTTCGCAAGAACAGGAAGCATCCAGGTATCGCGCATGCGGCAGCGGCGAGACACGCGGTCAGCGTGATCCAAGTGTCGATCAGGATCCATGTAAAAGCGGTGATCAACGAGCTGTTTCCGAGCAGGTCTATCAGGAAGAATCGCACTTTGAAAATAGCTGGGAACCGCCCGGTCGCCAACAGCGGTGCCGTATTCGCATGATTTTCATCGCCTGCATTCCCGAGATGCCGGTGTTTGTTGGGCACCTGTTGGCAGGGACGACGCATAGAATGCAGGGGTAAAGATTCCGACTGTTTTGCCTTCTGGAACCCTGTTGAGAGAACAAAATGAAAGGTTCAGGAATCGTTTTGCTTTTGGTCGTCGTTGCGGCACTCTTTCTGCTTATCCAGAAGCCTGACATTCAAGCCCAGCTTGATAATGGTCCGGGGCAGGTTGGAGACGCGGAGTTGTTGGCACGCGTTGCATCTCTCGAAGCTGCTGTCGCTAACCAGGGACAATCGAACGAATGGAGGGATCTGCAACGCCGTGTCGCGGCGATCGAGCAGAAACTGGATAAGACGATGGGCAACACGCGTTCAAGCTCCGCTTCGAGCCAACTCGACGTGTCGCGTCGAGATCGCACGGTTGGCGAAGTCCAACGCTCGATGGGGTCGTTGGAGTTGAAGCTAAGCACAGTTCAGCGTGAAATCACGCCACTCAAGCAAGAACTCAGCAGTTTAAAACAGACAGTGCGTCAGCTCGAAACAACCGTCGCTCGCATTGACTATCGACGCTAGCCGTCTTTAAGTGACTAGCTGAATTGCTTGGCGGCCGCGTGGACCGATGTCAGTGCGGCCATCCCGGTCACCCATTCATCGATTTCCGGACGGATAAACATCCTGTCTGGCTGCGGCACGGAAGGCCGAATCAATTTCGACCTTCCGACGCGTATATGGGAAATGGCGATGGAGTCGCCAAGGAGGAACGCGACTACTCGTGCGTGTGACCGTGATGGGATTCGACGTGCTGACGAAGCAGATCTTTTCCGTAGTCGTTCCCGTTGGGTGTCCGTAGGACCGCATGAATGTGATCGCGAGTCGGTTCCGCTGAACGAAATGGAGCGACGCGTCGCTCGTGATCGAATTCGATCAGCACGACGGGGCTATGGACTCGATAGTAAAAGACGCTGTCGTCTTTCGTTCCACCGACCCAGGCAAAGTACGTTCGGTCGAGGTGTTGCTTGACCTCCTCCATTTTGACTTTGGCATGGCCTTCCGCCATGTTGCCAACAAAGGCCTCCACCACACCGAGCAAGCCTTTGGTTTGCGTCTCGTCCAAGTCGGATGCCAGCAGTCCGGCATAGTCTAGATCCAAGTTGTCTTTGTAGGCCTGGGCCAGTGCGTTGTTCCCATCCTTGACCGTAGCCAGCGTTGCTTTCTTCTGTTGCTCGGCGTTGAGTGAACGCATGAATGCAAGTCCCTTGTCCTGTTCTTCCTGCATCACAATGGTGCCCTTGAATTTCCCCGACGTGGCGTGCACGGGTTCGCTTCCCACAAAGACTGGCGACATGACCACTTGGTCTCCGAGCACGAAGTAGTTCACGATCAAGTGGTGTCCGTCAATTTGCCAACCCCATGGTTCCGTCTCCGACGGCTTGCCCATGATCGTGATCCAGTAGAGCCATTCGCCATACTCATCGTAATTATCGGCGAGTTCGGCGAGCGTCCCATTCAGCTTCATGATGTCTTTCGACAACTGCAGTCCCTTGGCACTCAAGCTTGCCTTGAGTAATCCAAATGCAAGTTCGCGCTGATCCGAATTCATCTCGTCGAATCCGACGCCACGACGTTGGTAGAAATGACGGTTGTCCCAGCTTCGCCATTCAATGTCATCGACGGCGAACTCGGTTCGCTTTCGCTGCTCGTCGGTTAGCCCTGCCAAGAACGCGTTGGCTGCATCGATGACGGGCTGAGTCGACACACCGGTCGACTCGATTTTGAATAGTCCCTCCTCGATTTCTCCTTCGGCGGCAACGCCACGGAACGCTTCCGACAACGAGGCTTCGCCGCCACCGCGTGGACCGCGACGCGGACCACGTCGCTGCGCTTCCGCAATGACTGCGACACAAAAGACCACGGCCAAGCCGAGCGCAAAGATTCGCCATCGATTACGCATGAATGTTCTCACAGAGAGGGTTTTGAGATCGGGAGGAGTCTAGTTGGCAATGCAGAACAGATTCTTTTCGCCACGTATGAAGAGTTCATCGTCAACCGGTGCCGGAGTGGCGTCGACGGTTTCGCCGACGGAATTCGTCGATACCACCTCCAGTTGATCTGCATCCTTGATCACCACAGTGTTCCCGCTGCGTCCGGTCAGGTAGACGTATCCGCCCGCGGCAACTGGTGAAGCGTACGTGCTGCTGATTTCGGGGATTCGGCTGGCCGTATAATGAGGCTCACCCGTTTTTGCATCCAAGCAGGAAAGCAGGCCGGTTTTTCCCTTATGAAAGTACAGCCGACCGGAGGACAGTAACGGCGAAGCGATATCGGGAGTGTCTCGATCGACCGACCATGCGACTGAATCGGTTCCTTCGATGTCACCCGTTGAACCGAGTCGGAAGGCTCCCAGGTAGGATCCTCGGAACCCGCTGCCAACAAAGACCAGTCCATCCTCCGCGACTGCGCTGGCCACGGGGCGTTCGGTTTGACCACCACATCGCCAAAGCTCTTTGCCGGTCTTTAGGTCATAAGCTCGTGCGCAGGTTTGTCCGTTCAGGACAATTTGCTCGACGCCATCATGTTCGACGATCAGTGGTGTGGCCCAACAGGTGGGCTCGTCTCGTTTGACTTCCCAGACCGTCTTTCCCGTTTGTTTGTTCATGGCGTAGAGAAGCGATTGTCCTTCGTGGTCCCAGGGCACGATCAGCAGGTCTCCTGCGATCGTCGGGGAGGACCCTTCGCCGAAATTTGCCCGCGTGTTCATCGGTGGGAAGTCCTTGCGACTCCAGACCAGTTTTCCATCCATCGTGTAACAGTAGAGTCCACGGGAACCGAAGTGAGCGTAGACGTGTTCGCCATCGGTGCAGGGTGAGGCCGAGGCAAATCCGTTGGTGGAATGGGTCGCTTGGTGGGGTGTTGCTTCAGCGGCGGTCTGCTCCCAGAGCAGTTCTCCGTTCTGACGATCGAAACACATCACGACAAACTTCAAATTGGGAAGCGGGCCGCCTGCTCCTCCTCCGCCGCCACCGCGACGTCGTCTTCCCTGTTGGCCGCCTTGTCCCTGTGGGCCTCGCTGTCCCTGTGGACCTCGCTGTCCCTGTGGACCTCGCTGAGCGTTTTCGGGGCGTCTTTGCTGCGCATCGACACGCGCCGCAGGTCGCGTTGCCGATTGCGCGCCATTCACGGCGCTAACGACGAACACCTGATCGCCCCAGATTGCAGGCGATCCCGATCCGCGTCCGGGAATTGGCACGTTCCATTTGACGTTCTTGGTGGCACTCCACTCGGTCGGCGGATTCGCATTCGGCGCCACGCTATTTCCGGTCGGACCGCGCCAGTGACCCCAATTGTCTCCCGCGGCATAAGAACCGCTCGCCAATGTGACCCCGATTGCGATCCAGAAGCTCGGTTTGAACATGCCACGATTCCTTGTTGGGTGCGGACGATAGCCCCGTCACGATTCAACGGAGGGGCCAATCTCGAGAAGTTGCGAGTATTGTCGAGAAGACATTATGCGGAATCTTTGCAAAGCAGGTGACGTCTCGGTCGATTTTTTGAAACCAGTTTGGTTCAAATGGCGATCCACGGCGCGATCATCAAGGTCTGATTGATCGCTTGGATTTGTCCTTTTCGAAAGCCATCGACGGTCGGAGTGGTCAATTTCGAGCGTCATCGATCACATGGCATTGGAAGCCATCTGTCAGCTGGAACGAACGGCCTGGAAACGCACAAGCTTCGGGTTCCGACGCGGAAATGATTTCCGCCGGATGGAGCGTTTCGAGATGCGGCGAACGAACGTCCCGAAATGAAGCTCTCGGATTGGAGACGATCAATCAAGCAATCGAGCGGATCGGACTATCGTGTCCAATGGATGACGGGGGCTGCTTTAGATTCCGTATTCAAGCGTTCGCCGCCTAGTCATCACCCTTGATGCGGATCAACGACTCTTTTAGATGCTGGAAGACTTTCGGGTTATTCTCGGCAGCATTTTTGACTTCGCCCGGGTCAGAATCGAGATTGACCAACACCCATGGCTCTTGGAAGGGTTTGCCGCGAGGTTCCTGACGGCCGCCGCTTCCGTTCCCAGCAATCAGCTTCCACTTCCCTTCGCGAATCGCGAACATTCCTCCACTGGAATGACATATCAACGGAGGGCGGTTGGCTGCGGCGGATGGATCCTTCAGAAGCTGCGCAAAACTGACCGAATCCTGGCCCGCGCCCTCAGGCAGTTCGGTGCCAGTCCATTCAGCCAGCGTCGCCATCACATCGACCAAACCGACAACGTGCGTGACTCGAGTGCCTGCATGCGCCGCCTTTGGCAAACGTACAAAGAACGGGACGCGATGTCCTGCTTCCCAGATGTCCGCTTTCGTTCCACGCCAATTTGCGTTCGCCGTGTGATGCTCGGGGCGGTAGCCCTGCACGGTGGAGTCTTCGACGTGGTCGGTTTCGCCCGGTTCGAGGCGACGCATGAATGACCCGTTGTCACTGGTCACGATTACCAAAGTTTCGTCCAGGATCCCTTCTTGTTCGAGTGCATCGAGGATACGGCCAACGGTCGAGTCCACCTGTCTCAGGAAGTCTCCGTAAGGTCCGAATTCAGTGCTGCCTGCAAAAAGTGAATTCGGCAGGACAGGTTTGTGTGGTGCGGTGAGTGGAAAATAGAGGAAAGTTGGCTTCTCCGCTGACTTCATCGATTTCACAACGCCAACGGCTTCATCGGTCAGTCGGTCGAGGCAACGCCTCATGTTAAAATCTTCGGCGCGTGGTCCTTTCCGCGTGAACGCTGGGAAGCCAACCGCCGATTGGTCGACGGTGACCGCCGTCGTCGCTTGTCCATTTTTGAAATAGACGTAGGGCGGAAAGTCCAACGAGGCAGGGATCACGAATGACTGATCAAATCCGACGGTTCCGGGATAATGCGACAAGGGTTGTTGAAAGTCGAATCCCGTCGTCGTGTCACCCGGCAAACCGAGCCCCAGGTGCCACTTGCCGACGACGGCTGTTCGGTAGCCGGCGTTTCCCATCACCGTGCCCAAGGTGGGACGATCTTCTTCGATGAGTGGTGCTCCATAACCATTCAGGACACCGCGTTTCAGATGTGTTCGCCAGCAATAACGTCCCGTCAGCAATCCGTAACGCGTCGGGGTACACACTGCGGAGGGTGTATGTGCATCGCTGAAGGAGAGTCCCTCTTTCGCCAATCGGTTGAATGCCGGCGTTGCGATCGATGAGCGAGGGTTGAGAGGTTGAACATCGCCATAGCCGAGGTCATCCGCCATGATCAAAACGACGTGAGGCTTCGGCTCGTCTGCATTCAAGCAAGCCGTCGAGAGGGCGAGCCAAAGAAGGATCACGGAGCGGCAAACGGTCATTCAGACGTCCAGTTGCGAGGTGTGGAGATGGAGAAGTCATGTGCGACCTTTCTGCCCTCAGCATAACCCCATTATCCGCCAACGAATGACCGCCTGCTGAAAACTTCGGTACGAGGTGCTCACGAAGCTCGCGTGAAGTTCCCTCGGATCACGGTCCGGGAATCCGCTTCCTCCTTCGTCATCGATTGGCTCGAACCGGTTATTCTTATGCGAGTACAGCAACTCAAAGGAATCCCAATGAAGTCAGTGACGCACGTTCTCCAGATCGCAATTCTCGCCCTGCTGGTTGGGCAGAGCTTGGGGGCAGACGCTTCCGATCACGCGCCGAACATCCTGTTCATGATGGCGGACGACATGGGCATGGGCGACACGAGCGCCTATCAGGACTTCACACACAACAGCGACGCGGATCAGATTTCAACGCCGAACATGGAACGCCTTGCGCGTTTGGGTGTGCGTTTCACCGATGCCCACACTCCCGCGTCACGTTGTACGCTCACGCGTTATTCATTGTTGACGGGACGGTATTCATGGCGAAATCGTTTGAAGCACTGGGTATTGTTTGGCGTTCAGGGCGACCCCATGATCGAGCGAGATCGCCCAACGATTGCAAGCTTGCTGCGAGATCAGGGATATCGAACAGGCCTGGTCGGAAAGTGGCACGTCGGCCTTCGATACAGCCAGGCCTCCGGTGGGCCTGCAAGTGGATGGGAGGATGCCGATCTCACTCAACCGATGCACGACACGCCCTTGGACCACGGATTTGACTACTGTCGATTCACGTCCAGGTCGCATGGCACATCTGGGCCATCTGCTGGAGGAAAGAAAAAGGTCCCCAACACACCTCTGCAATCGGTTGG
>JBPCVD010000497.1:0-2733 GCA_051010815.1 Rubripirellula sp. | reverse complement strand
GCCGTCGAGCGACTGACCGGATACCACGCGGAGGAAATTGGTACGGTCCACGACTGGTTCCGCGTGCTGTGCGCAGATCGACACCAAGAATGTTTGCAGAAGTACCGCCAGATGAAAGCGGACGATTTCAAAGAAGCCTGCCTGTTACCAATCGTGCGTCGTGATGGCGTTCGCCGCGAACTGAATGTTGCCGCCCATCGCTACGATCATCACGAAGTGTGGCTAGTCACCGACGTCACGGAACTCCAAGATGCTGAACGTCGACTGGTGCAATCAGAGCGTCTTGCGGCGATCGGACAAATGGTCACTGGCCTCGCACATGAGAGTCGCAACGCGTTGCAACGTGCACGTGGTTGTTTGGATTTGCTGGAACTTGATCTGGAGAACCAACCCGACCAGCTGAATCTTACATCGCGCATTCGTCGGGCTCTCGGCGACCTGCAACGTAATTATGAAGAGGTAAGACAGTACGCGGCGCCAATCACTCTGGACCGTAGCGAAATCGACATCGCGGAAGCGATACGGTCTGCCTTCGATGACCTCAGGGCTGAGTTCAAGGCACACGACGTCAGGCTGAATGTCCAGGAAAAGGGAGACTGCCATGCCAAGGTTGACGCTCACCGGGTTGGGCAAGTGTTTCGCAACGTACTTGAGAATGCCATTGCTGCCGCCGACGGTTCAGTTCAGATTGATGTGGTCGTCGCAAAGGAAACCACAAGTCTTGGCACTGAACTTCAATGCGACATTCGTGACAACGGTCCTGGAATGGATGCAGAAACGTTGACTCGCGTGTTCGAGCCCTTTTACACCACCAAGCAGTCGGGAACGGGGTTGGGAATGGCGATTTGCAAACGAATCGTGGAAGCCCATGGAGGTTCGATCAAAGCCAACAGCACGACAAACTGTGGAACGCAAGTCATTGTGAAGATCCCTCTCAGTCCTAATCCCTAACGTGCGAACGGACTGTTCTTGCGATCATGTATGCCGGCGTGACAGGAATCCTGAGCCTTCCTTCATCATGCGGCAAGTCAATTCAGGAACTGCAAACCCAGGAAGGAAATCAGGAATCCAGAAAGCTCAGTCCGCTGCTTCGGGCCCAAACTCAGCCCGAGACTTTTGCCAAGCTTGCAACCGCTCTCGCTCATCATCTCTGCGGACACATCGCCAGCCGCAACTTCGCAGCCAGACCAGGCACAGCGCCATCACCGCACCAATGACGACCATCCCATACAGTGAGACGCCACATACCAACAACGCGTTGAACCAAAGGCTCTCCCAACCAAACATCTCCGTTGCGAAGAATCCGCATAATAGAAAAGCCGTTGCGAACGCGCAGGCAATCGCAACCACGCCGCCACGTAGCGACCGTCGTTCCCGATTCAAAAATGAAATGCACACACTGATGACCCCGATCGAGGATAGCACTCCAAATCCGGCAAAAAAAAGCATGCCAATCAAGTACTCCTCCAAATCGAACGCGACTGCGATAGCGCAGCCAAACGCCGCAATCCCGGTCAATTCGATCAGTGACCGAGTGCCCAATGATGGAATCGGTGTATCGGGACTGCGAGCATGAGAGAGCGTCCACGGGCTCCACATTTGTACCGTTAGAGCGACAGCTCCAGCGGTCACGAACTGAGCAATCATGACGAAAATGAATCCAACGAAAAAGTCTTCGTCGAACGATGCTTCCTCAAGCAAAATCATGACTACTGCGAAGGCAGCGATTCCTGGGACGACCGAAATCACACCAGTTCCAAACCGCAGCAAAACGGACCCGTACCAGAACATCGGAGTGACGGTCGAGAACGAAAACGCGATCAAGGCGGGAAACGCAATCGATTGCATGATGAGCATCATGAAAACGTAGGTCTCGTTCATGTCCAGATACGTTTCCAGCAAATGGATCGCTACCGGAAAAAGAGTTGCGAACGCCACGAGGATCGCGTTCAGCCCGAGTATACCGAACCAAAAACTTCCGATCGGAGAGAGTTCTTCTTCCGTTGGAACCAAGCCCTCGATAAGCCAGTCACGAATCGGCGCGGCGCGTCGTCCCGCCAGCTGCTCGCCACGAATCACCTTCCCACGTGAGAACGCCTTGGAGGACAAATACTCATCGACTGCACGCTGGTCGTCAGAGACCGCGATCCGAGTACTATCCACGATTGAATCTGGATCGGGAACACCGTTGTCGTCAGTCGCTTCGCCGACGGAGGATCGTCCACGCTCGAAATCGGCTTCATCGGTCACCCTGAGTTCTCCTTCCGATTCCAACCACCATATTCATTTGAGCATCGCCAAACGCTCCAAGGCTTCTCGCTGAATCTCCGGAGACTTAATGTGCTTCTGCAACGCCTTGTCTGGACTCGATTCAATCCGACGCAGGCATTCAAGCCCTTCGTCGACCGTCTTCTGATCCATCTCGCGGATCGCGTTGGTGACATGATCGCAGATTTTCGGCGCAAGAAACTGGCAATCATGTCCTTGGCGACCAATCAATTGCAGGATCTCAATCGAGTCTTGCGAGAATAGATCGAGTAGCTTGCCAAGCTTGGACTGAAATACGTCCGCTGGCATCTTCAAAGATTCCGCGGACAAGACGGCGGCGAACAAAGTTTGTGGCGATTCACGGCGGATCATTGCCCGCACACGCCCTTCGATTTCAGGTGTTGGCCGCCTCGTCTTTCCGAGCAGGCGTGCGGCAACGGGCACCAAATCAGGATCGCCACTTCG
>JBPCVD010000496.1:0-8958 GCA_051010815.1 Rubripirellula sp. | reverse complement strand
GGCCGGAACGCGCCCGGCGACTCCCGGCGATCGCTCGAATGCTGCAGATCGACTCAATACGGCGGATCGAGCGGGCGACCTGAATCGAGCCGGCAACTTGGAAAATCGCCCCGCTGCCAATGCAGCTCAAAATCGAGATCGAGTCGATGGGCGTCAGGACCGTCGTGACACGTTGGCAGACAACCGTGCGGGAAAGATCGACGATCTGGATCAACGTCGCGACGATCGTTCTCAGCGTCGAGATGAAGTTCGAGATCAGGTTCGCGACAACCATCCTCGATATGACTTCTGGAAAGACAATCCGAACTATGCACGCTGGCGTTGGAATCGTCCCTATCGCTGGGCGACCTGGGGTGCGATTTCGACTTGGTTCCCTTGGGGACAGAGCCAACCCATTCGCTACAACTACGGTGACAACGTCTACTATTCCGACAACTCGGTTTACTACGGGGATCAACCAATCGCATCCTCGGACGAATACGCGGAACAAGCATCCACGATCGCTGACTCTGCTGTGGAGCCGACCGATGAGACGGATTGGATGCCGCTGGGCGTATTTGCATTGACGCAAGACGGGGAAGCCTCTGGGCCGGCCCCCTCGCTGTATTTGCAACTCGCCGTCAGCAAAGAGGGTGCGATTGCCGGCACGCTGTACAACAGTGAAACCGATACCTCCAAAGAAATTGAAGGTGCCGTCGACAAGGAAACTCAACGCACCGCTTGGGTCGCCGAGGGAGCGCAGTGGCCGATCATGGAGACGGGAATCTCCAATCTGACGGAGGATGAGTTTGCCGCGTTGGTCCACTTTGAAGATGGGCAAACGCAACAGTGGCTGATGGTGCGTTTGGAGGATCCGGAGAGTGACTCCGGCAACTGAACGGATCAGGGAAGTTCAAATATAAAAGCCGCTTGGACCCGGTTTGCCGATGCGCTTTCGTTGTCCACGTCTTCTCGAGTTCCATACAGGTATTCGATACCCACTGTGACGCGGTCAAGAGGTTGAGCCAAGAGATTGACGGCCATGTAGGTCGTCTTTTCAACGTCGTTCGCATCTTGGAAAGCGACCGTGTCCAAGCTGTTCTGTGCGTACGTGAAGTTGGAGCTCAGTAAATCATTCCAATCGTGCGTCACGCCAATCATCCAGCCAAACAATCCCAGCAATCCTGCAGAACTCGGTGATGTGGGAGCCGCATCGGGCAGCAGTCGGTAGCTTCCGATTCCTTCGCCGAACAGAATTTGCGAGTAGGCTTTGGTCTTGTCGGTCAGCAACATTGCTCCCGTGAAATTGAATCCACCTGCAGATTTCGTGATCACTTTGCTGCGGATCGGTTGGAATCCGACCTCTCGGTACAAGTAGGCCCCCTGAAATTGCGCCCAGTCGAGGGTCCAACGTAGTCGGGCCACGAAGTCGGGAGAGGGTGAACGCGATTCGCCAATGATGGTCTCGGGTACTTCGATGATGAACCGAGTGTCCTCCACCGACACGGCGCCGGTTAGCGAGTCTCCGATAATCGCGAACGAGTATCTGGCTTGAGCTTGTCTTCGATTGATGCTTGACACCGAACCCTCAAAGTCGAGCGTTGCGGGTGCGGCGGCAACATCAGTAAAGGTCGTCCAGGTCTTGCCGACGAGCAGGGCGCCATACTCGCCATAGGCATGCCTCAGGCGAAAGGAATTGTCTTCGCTAAAGAAGTCACCCTCCACGAAAACTCGCACAATGTCATCACTTGCGCGCCAGCGTGTGTCGAAACTGAGTCGAGTCTGACGAGCATGGAAGCGGGAATTGGTTCGCGGTTCGGCATTGACCGGAATGGTAGTGGTATCGAACGAATCGGTCGAATCAATCGGATCCGCGTCGTAGATGAAGTCAGCCTTCACGTATCCACCGACCTTCATGGCGACGTTTCGTCCGAAGATGATCAGGCCATCGCGAAAGTCGGGCGCCGAGTAAAAGTCGACACCAATATCGAAGTCCCGGGCTGCGCCGATGGTCGACTGCTGGAAGGCAGAGGCCGAATCGCCCATCGGGTACTGACTATCGATGGCGAGCATTTCGGCTGATCCGGCATCCACCGGCAATTGAAAATTGACCGGTAACACGGAGTTCGCTTGAGCTGCGTCCGATTCCAACTGATGCAATCGTTCCGCAAAGGACGTCTGGGAGATCGAAACAGTGTCGCGCTCGGACGCGTCGGTGATGGAGGTTTCCGTCTCGGGATTCTCGTACGGATCAGCTCGGCCGTCGGAGGAGCGTTCGCCGACGCTTCGAGACCGCGTTACCACCGCCGGCATTAAGAATCCGGCTGCTGGCTCAGCCTGCGATTGTTCGCGGTTCGCCAATCTCCTGATCGGCTGAAGACTCACCGGCTCTGACGATGCGACTGGGGAGACCAGGGTGTTGGCGGAATCGGTTTGGTTTACAGAGCCGGCCGTGTCCGTGGGATCCGAAGCCTCCTGATTTGGCATCGTGAATTCGCCTCGGCCTGTGCGGATCGCCAGACAGGCGAATAGCAGCAGGCAGAATCGAATCGGAGGCATGAACTTGCCGAATTTCGGGAGACCAGGGTTTCGTATCCATCCCATAGCAAACTTACGGTCTCGGGATGAATCTCAATTGATCTCTCTGCATGAAACACGCGTTGTGAAACCGAGCTTCAGGACGGCATCGGACTCAGCGACAGGGAATCGCTGGACTATCCGTCAAAGGCATCAAGGTTTGCCAATTCGGAACTAACGGAACGACCGAACGCCCAGTTCGGATTCTGACGATTATCGCCGATATCGGAAATGTACGTTCCTGATTAGCGGTTCCCATGAGATCGGTTATGCGACCTGTTCAGCTGCAGACGCGAGTTTTTGTACTCGCTATCACGCTGATTTTCGCATGCGCGGTTGCCGACGCGCAGGGTCCCGACACATTCTCGCCCTCCACGCCTCGCGCGTCGGATCCGTTCGGGATCATGGGGGATACGAGCGTCACACACCAAGCCGGAGGCATTCGCGAATCGGGGTTGATTGACGCCGAAGGTATCGCTCGCGCTTCGCATCTTGTGCCGTCCACGTACGGCAGTGGAAACTCGACCGGATGCGATTACGGTTCTTGCGATACCGCATGCTTGGGATCGATTTGCGGTTGCGGGGATCCGTGTTGCGATTGCTATGACCCCAATCGCCAGTCCTACGGGTACGGGGCCGATACGAATGCCGACTTGATGTGGCTCAATGGTCTGCGAGTCGGTTACGACAACGGATTCTTGATCGCCAGCAAGTACAGGCGAGATCTTCATGCCGATGGTTACCCGTTCCAACTGAGGTTCAATGGTTGGGGACAGCTGAGACACACCGTCTTCAATTCGACCGGTCCCAACATTGACCAGAACCAGTTCCAGCTTAAACGGGGACGTTTGATCTTTTCGGGTGTCGCCTTCAACCCGAACTTTTCCTATGTCGTGCAACTCGATGGGCGAAGTAGCAGCGGAGACGATGTACGTCTGCTCGACTACTACCTCAGTTACGATTTCGGCCGCGGTCACCTCGGCTTAAAACGAGGCGAACTCGGTTTTCGCACTGGCAAGTACAAAATGCCATTCACGATGGCGCGTTGGTTATCCGGCCAGGAGTTTGAGTTCACAGATCGATCGGTGTCCAGCATGTACTTTGATGTGAACCGAAGTTTCGCGTGGGGTTTGTATGGTGCGACTCGACGTCTGCCGCTGACCGTCTTTTGGGAAACAGCGATTTTCAATGGTCTGGTGACGGGTGGTGCAGAAACGGGAAGCACTGGCACGCTAGATGACAATTTCGCTTACTCCTTTCGTGCCCATACCTACCCCTTCGGATGCTGGGGAACAGGAGCATTGGCCGACTTCCAGTGGCACAAACGGCCAGCCATGCGAATCGGTTTCGGATATGCAGCGAATACGATCGACCGCGTCGGCCGTACGGAATTTAACACGCTACGGGTCGTTGATTCGGGTTTGACGCTTGCGGAGATTCTGCCGCTTTCAACTCGGTCCTATAGCGTCAGCCTTTACTCCGTCGATGCATCGTTCAAATATCGGGGGTGGTCCCAGTCATTGGAGTACTACTTCCGAACGGTCGACGGTTTCAAAGGCGCGGACGTTCCGAACCTGTTTGATCATGGTTTTTGGTTGCAGCTTGGGTACTTCATCGTTCCGCGAAAGCTGCAGCTGCTGACGCGCTGGTCGCGGGTGGCGGGTAATTCAGGAACGCTGGGCATCAAGAATGAGAGCGACGATGAACTCGCCGGAGGATTGGCTTGGTATTTCAACGATAACCATGCCAAAGCAGTGATCGATGTGACTCATCTCAACGGCGCGCCGATCGACTCTTCTTCGCTCGACATCAAGCCAGGCGATCGAGGGATGCTGTTCCGATCGCAGATTCAATTCAGCTTTTGATGCGTTGGCTGACAACAATCTTGCGTATTGAGTCAGTTATGGCGGGTGCAGCGGTCGCAATTGCCATGGCGACGAATCGGTGCCCTCCCAATCCGCTCGACTTGGGTCAACCGTCAAAGCTTGCCTGCTCATGAAGCTTCTCTTGATCGTTGTCGATGAACGTGAGGAGCGAGCGCTACGCGGAACAAAAGCGTCATCTCTCGCTGAGACCGCTGCCGCTGAGTCCCGCCTCCATGATCAAAGTCAAGTATCTCGATCTGCTTCGCCTGCACAGGTCCACGCGTGGACTCGGTCCCTCGCAAATTGCGAGAATCGCCGAGCACGTGGAGGTTCTCCATGCCGAGCATGGGCAGGTCATTCACCATCCTGACGCACCCGCCGACGCGCTTGTATTGGTCGTTGCTGGCAGCTTGCGTATGTCGATCGTCTTGCCGGGCGGTACCGAAAAAACGATTGTCTATTTAGGGCGTGACGACCATTTCGGCTTGATTGGCTTGATGCAGAACGAGCCATTCCCCGTCACGGTCGTCGCAGATCAGCCCTCGATCTTGCTGCGAGTTCCTCGCAGTCGAGCGGAGCAATTGGTGCACGCTCTCCCACTGTGGGGGCGAAATCTGCTCAAGGCGTTGGGCCCACAACTGCGCGACACGTTTCTCGGCGAAAAGCGTCGCCGAATCCCTCGGCTAGTTGCGTTCATCCACGGCTCGCGTGATTCCCATGGTGTGACCGCGACGCTGACTCGCAAGCTGATGTCACTCGGTGAGAAGGTCGGCCTGTTCAGCGATCATCCAGGACAATTAGGGCAGGGGCCGCTGCGTCAAGAGTCTTTGCTGGATAGCTCCGGGCGCGCCCTCCGAGCTGCGCGTCTGCGAGATGTGGTCGGCGGTTGGCCCGAGGTTGATCGCATTGTCCTCGACGGAAATCTTGACATCGCGTCCGGGCAGTTTCGTGACTTGATCGCGGCCTGCGAGGCGGCGTATTGTTTCTGTGCTTCAGATTCAATGGGGCAGTTCGTCGAGCGACTGAAGCCGGTGATGCAGGAAGAGCCAACACTCCGCGCCAAGGTCTCGATGGTCCAATTGTTGTCGCAGGAGGAGCGGGTTGCTCCGATCACGCCGGAATTATCCGAGGTCTGCGGCAACGATTTTAAATTGCACTGGCGCGGATCTCATACGGGCGCTGCCGTTTGCGAAAGCGATGCCGGTATGCAGCGACTCGTTCATCACCTGCGAGGCGTCTCCGTTGGGTTGGCGCTGGGAGGAGGCGCGGCTCGTGGGATGGCCCACCTCGGCGTCTTGCAAGCTCTGGAATCCGAGGGAATCGCGATTGACCGTATGGCGGGCACCAGTGCGGGAGCCCTGACCGGAATTTTGTATGCGGCTGGCTACACGCCTGAATACTTGATCGACGGGTTTTCTCGAGATTTGAAACCCGGACTGATGTATCGAATGATGCCCTTTGGTGATGCCGCCTACATGCTGATGAAGTATCGACGTGGCGGTTGGGACAGCATGCTGCGGAGGTACCTCGAGTTTTGGCAACTCGAACAACTGACGCTCCCTTTCAGTTCGGTTGCCGTCGATTTGGTGTCCGCTGAAACGGTGATTCGACGGGACGGGGATGCCATCAATGCGATGTTGGAAAGTATCAATCTTCCAGGACTGGCGCGTCCGATCTGCCGTGACGGGCAAGTCCTGGTTGATGGCGGAGTGTTGAATGTCGTGCCAGCAAATGTATTGGTGAATCAAGGTTCCAACGTTGTCATCGCGAGTGATGTCGCATCGAAAATCTTGTTCGAATTTGGCGGGAATTATCCGGACACGCCCACCGATAAGATGCGAATCCCGAGTCGCCGGGCGGCCATGATTCGAACCCGCGCCGTGCAGGATCGAAACATTCGTTCCATTGGTGGCGGCGCCGCCGACTTGGTGGTGGAACCCGATGTTTCGCACGTGCAAATCACGGACTTCAAGAATGCGGCGACCATTGCCCAGTTGGGGCGAGTGGCCGCCGAAGAAATGATGCCGCAGATCAAGCTAGCGCTACACGAAATGGACGCACAGCTCTTTCCCTTGAACTAGTTGCGGGACAGAAGTCACGCTTGTCATTCTTTAGACCAGCGGATCGTCACCGGAGGGACCGTAGATGCTTGGGACTGCAGCGTCATTCACGCGAAGATAGACGGTCATGATCGCTCGATGATGAATCGTGTGATTCAACACCCACGTACGGATGCACGCGACACGGGGGATCGTCATGAGCGTTTCCCCTTCTTTCAGCAGACTCCAACTGTCCATCAATGTGGCATCGTCGACCGATTCCAATAGCTGACGGCCAAGCGCGACGTTGGCATCAAAGCTTGCGATGACTTCGGACAGTTCACGAAGATCGGGGACCTTGTACGGTTCCTCGCCGGGTGGATTCAGGTCAAGGCTCGCGTGGCACAGCGTCATCTCAACCCAGGATGGAATGTCCGCGAGATGATTGGCAAGCCACCCGACGGTGTTCGATTTGTCATGGATCTTCCAATCCCATTTGTCGGTTGGAACGCGCTCGAGCACGGTACGCGTGATTCCGAATTCCATGTCGTATTCAGGAATCATTGCCTGGGCGATCGTCATTTTCGTGCTTCCGAATGCAGGTGAGCCTACGTTGTGTCAAAAAGTATAGCGAGGTGTTCGAAGTAGGTTCACGCTGGGAACAACTCCGGGTCGGCGGTGTGTAAAAGGCTTTTCAGTTCGGGGATCGCTGCCTCGGTCGCTTGTCGACCCAGCAACGCAATTTGTGACGCGTGCTGAAAGTCCGAGAGTTCCACCTTCGACACATCCGGTTCAATGACAAGATCAGCGGCGCGAGTTCCCAGCGATCGAATGTTGCGGTCTTGAACCGTTCGGACACGAATCGCCGTTTGAGTCGCGTTCGGAACTCGCATCTCCTTCGTAGGTGTAGCGGATGAATTGCCGGCAAACTCGAACCGAATCTTTGCGGACACATCGACCGCGACGACTAGCGTGGCGTCTTGCGAAACGAGCACGTTTGCTGGAACGACATTCAGAACACCTCCGTCAACCAGAACCATGCCGTCGCGACAAATGGGACGGGACATGACCGGTAGGTTGATACTTTCCAGGAGCGCAAGTGTCGCATCCCCGTGAGTTCGATGAATCTCCGATGCCGAAACGAGATCCGCAGTAACCGATGTCACCGGCAGGGTCAGTTGCTCCAATCCCCAGTTCTCCAGGTAGCGGCGTAGCATTCCGTCCCATCCGCCCTTCCGAAACTTTCCCAACATGTACCAGGCATCGCCGTATGGCAGCATGCCGTAATACTTGCCGGGCTTCAGGTCGTGCTCGAAAGCGTTCACGAGCCAGTCTGCTGAGTAACCAGCGGCGTACGGGATCCCTGTCAACGCGCCGGCGCTCGTTCCCGATATCCGATCGATGGGTATGCCCATTTCCTCGAACACTTGCAGCACGCCGAGGTGTGCCATGCCGCGTGCCGCACCACCGCCCAACGCCAGGCCCAGAGAGAATCCTCGCAGGTGATGGACGACGCGTTCGATTCCGGCGACTCGCGTGCTGGTTTTCGAATCTGGGATGTCCGACCAATGGACCTTGAAGTCACCGTGGGCGAAGTCTTCGAATTGAGGAATCAGCGGCGCGACACGTTCGTCTTCACCCAAGATTCGAATCATGTGGGCTTTGTGCTTCGAGTTGGGGCGGATCTCCAAGATGCGGTTGAGATGCTGAACAATCTGAGCGGTCGACGAAGAATCGCACACGCTGTAAATCGCATCGCCCGATTCCACAGCTGCCGTCAGAAAACTGACATCACGGTCCGCCGCCACATCGACCACCAAACGATCGAATTTGGACCACTTCGCAGCCTCCGCTCGCAGTTCGTCAGGATGACGTTGGTGGCCGTCTTTATCCAGCATCGATGCCGATTCGGCCGAGGCAGCCTGAAGTGCGATTTCATGGTCGCTCATTACACCGACATGCTCGCCGAGTTCGGTGAGACGCTGGATGATCAGTGCGGTCAGTTCGCGGTATCGATCGTCCGCATGCAGGAACGTGACCACTCTTGGGCGTCGACGTCGTTTCTCGCGCTGGAGCACGGTTCGCAGCCTCGGACCGATTCGCGTCATCATCGCGCGACGCCACAACGGCAACGCCTGCAGGAGGGTGATCACTTCCGGCGTTCGGATCAAAATTCCGGTGGTCTGCTGGATCGCATTGACAGTGATCGGAAAGGGTTCCGTTTGAAACAACGAGAGCAAACCAAGTTGATCGTCGCGTCCGAAATACTGAATGGGTTGAGAGGAGCCATCCGGGGTGGTGACAAGAAGTTCGACTTCGCCGGACGACAGGAGCAGCAAGCCTTTCATAGGGGAATCGTAAGAATGGATGGTATGCCCCGAGGGGAATTCTACGATTTCGGCATGCTCGGCGATTTGCTCCACCTGCTCCGAGCTCAACTCACGCGTCGAATCGTGCAACTGCAATAACTGGTTTGTTTTTTCAAGTGACACGTGGGA
>JBPCVD010000495.1:0-20658 GCA_051010815.1 Rubripirellula sp. | reverse complement strand
CAGAACGTCGACGTCGGAATCAGGAGGGTCCCGAAGAAAATGGACGGTGCACTGCGTCGACAGTAGAGCGTTGAGCAAAATCTGCCAACCGATCATTGCGACTGAAGATGCATTTCACCCGAGGCACTGAAGCAAAAGACTTCTGTGACACACGGAGAGCGTTCAGGATCGCTGGGCAGGGTCGTCCTTGGCTTGGCGTTTCGTTGCTCGTCATCCCTTCCATTCCGGTCCAAAACAGATTGAAGCTGCGTCGCGGTATCGCCAGGCGTGTGGGAACGGCTCGCGGAGTTCGTCCATTTCGGCTCCGCTTCCGCTTCTAGCGTTTCGGGTTTATTGACGTCCCAACGCGGCCACGCGCGATTGCGGGCACCTGTCCAACGGTCCCGGTTTCAGGCTCATTTTTTTGGCTCCCTTCCTCGTTGAACGCGACGAACGCACGTCTGCGTTCCACTTGTGAAGATTCACTGACTTCATCGTATTTACGCCCGCTTTGCGATGGGATGGGCTCTTTCGCCTCCGAATTCACGCCTGCCGATGGCTTTTTGAAACTACCGTGGAGGCATCGTTTCCGGCCCAAGGACGACAATACGATGAACGGCGTGCCTCTTTTGGCGGGGTTCCTAGCGACGATAAAGACAATTGCGTAGCGCATCGCGACCCAATGTCAAACAGAAATTGACCGCTGATCATTCGCGATCGAAGCGCTGCCGCCCACCCCGACTTGAGCATTTTCGCAGGGCACACACGGTCTGCGGAGTCGTTAGAATGCGAATGGTTGGCAGATGAGGGAGACTTACATGCCTGAGGAGCCGAAGTTCTTTACGGTTACTGAAATCGAATCGATCCCAGAAATTACATTGGGATCGGCCGATTTCGTAAGCCGCCCGATCATTCTCATGGCCAACGAAGAGATCACGCAATTCATCGACGCTCAAACGCCGACACGGTTGGTGATCAATTTCAAGAACGTCCACCAAATCTCATCCGAATTCATCAGCGCATTGATCAGCATTCAAGATCACGTTCGCGGTCACGACGGCGAACTGAAGTTCTCTCACATGAACGAAACCGTCTTGATGCCGTTCAAGATCACGAATCTTGCCGACCGATTGTTCAAGATTTACGAAACGACCCCTGAGGCGATTGACGCTTTCTAATTCAAACTCATGCCGGATTCCTCTTACATTCTTGTCGTTGACGACAGTCCAACCCAGCTTCGCCAGATGCAAATGGTGCTGGAGAAAGACGGATTGGATGTACGAGCTGCCACCGACGGCACAGAGGCGATGAAGATCATTCAGGCTGATCAACCCATGCTGGTGGTCACTGACTTGCAAATGCCTGAGATGAATGGCTTGGAGTTGGTCGCCGCGATTAAATCGATGATGCCTTCGATTCCTGTGATCCTGACGACCAGTCAGGGAAGCGAAGAAATCGCTGCGGAAGCATTGCGTGCCGGGGCCGCTAGTTATGTCCCCAAACGCAACATGGGTGTCGGGCTCGCGCCAGTCGTTCGGCAGGTGATGGCCGTCAACCAAGCGACACAGTCCGTTCGTGAGGTCTCGAAGTTCGCGGTCGAGAGCACGATCACGTTGTCGCTTGAAAACGATGAGATGCTGGTCCCCAAAGTCATCGCAAGACTCGAACTTCCAATGGTCGAACTCGACCTGTTCGACGAGGGCGAGCGGATGCAGATCGCGATGGCACTCGACGAGGCATTGCTCAATGCGATGGTGCATGGCAACCTTGAAGTTTCATCGGATCTTCGCCAAGTCGATGACGGCAAACCGTACACCGACATGATTCAAAAGCGGAAAGTGGACAGTCCGTACAAAGACCGGCGTGTCACCGTTCACATGCAGGCTTCCTGTGAAGCTGCAACCTTTATCATTCGCGACGAAGGCCCCGGTTTTGATTCCGGCTCGCTATGCGATCCGACCGACCCCGAAAATCTGGAGCAGGTAGGTGGCCGAGGTCTGTTGCTGATCAACGCATTCATGGACGAGGTGAATCACAACGACCTTGGCAATGAGATCACGATGGTCAAACGCAAGACATGCGTTGAATGCGAAACCGAAGCGGTTGCCGATTAGACGGTCAGGGCTTTCGCGACCGATACTTTTCATTCCTCTGCTTTGTAGTCCAAACTTCTTAGCCACGGCTATTCAGCCAATTGGTTTGTTAACCACTGCCAACCAACCGCATCAGGACCGAGCATGTGTTTCCAGCATGCCGAGACGACTGGTCAGACCGCTAATATTCTCGGTGTACCGGAAGTTAGCGTTTGGCAACGCTGACGACTCTCTTGCCAGAACGACCCTCAATTGCCGACGTGCTCGATGTCGATCCCAGCACTGCGACACACCCATGCAAACGATCATGCCGTACGCGAGGATGGCGAGTATGTCGTTTATTGGATGACCGCATTCCGCCGGGCAAACTACAACTTTGCTCTGCAACACGCGGCCGACCGCGCCAAACAATTCGGCAAGCCGCTAATCGTCTTCGAGCCGTTGCGGGTCCGATACCGCTGGGCAAGTGATCGCATCCATCGGTTCATCATCGAAGGAATGCGCGCGAATCAGCATTCGTTCGCAAGGAAGTGCGTGACGTACTTCCCCTATGTCGAACCGACTCCCGGCTCCGGCACGCCGCTGCTGCATCGACTCGCAGCTCGCGCCTGTACCGTGATCACCGACGAGTTCCCCTGCTTCTTTCATCCCCACATGATCCATGCAGTCAAGGATCGTATCCCAGCTCGTTTGGAGTTGGTCGACAGCAACGGGGTCATGCCGATGCGACTTCCGGAGCGCACGTTCACCGTTGCCCATAGCTATCGAAGATGGATGCAGAAGAACATTCTTGACGCGATGCTCGAAAGTCCCAAAGAAGATCCGTTGAAGGGCATGCGGTTGCCCAAGCTTGGCCAACTTCCATCTTCCATTACCAAGCGTTGGCCGCAGGCAGACCTCGATGATTTGCTCGATCGAAATGGCATCGCGACCCTTCCAATCGATCACTCAGTGCGTCCCTGCGAATCGATCCCGGGAGGTTCGGCCGAGGCCAAGCGAAGACTCGATCGCTTTCTAAAACAGAATTTGGTCGCCTATGGTGACGACCGAAACCATCCCGACGAGCAGGTCACCACCGGATTGAGTCCCCACCTGCATTTCGGACACCTATCTGCCCACGAAGTGGTAGAGAGCCTTCTCGATCACGAAGA
The DNA here is from genome assembly GCA_051010815.1 of Rubripirellula sp. Lineage (GTDB taxonomy): Bacteria > Planctomycetota > Planctomycetia > Pirellulales > Pirellulaceae > Rubripirellula. The sequence continues at coordinate 17,435 of JBPCVD010000495.1, read as the reverse complement.
CTGGACTCCCGACCGTGCCTCGATCGCGAATGGCAAGAACCACGGTTTTTGGAACACGTCCCCACCAGCCGAAGCGTTCCTGGACCAAGTGCTGACCTGGAGGGAGATGGGTTTCAACCTCTGTCATCGACAGCCAGAGGATTACGACAAGTTCGAATCGCTCCCGGAATGGGCTCGAAAGACCTTGGAAGAGCATCAGTCCGATCCCCGCCCCGCGGTGTACGACCTGCAAGAATTTGAGGAGGCCGCCACCCATGATCCGCTTTGGAACGCAGCCCAGCGACAAATTGTCGACACCGGCGTGATGCACAACTACATGCGAATGCTGTGGGGAAAAAAGATTTTGCATTGGTCGGCAACGCCGCGCGACGCGTTAGCCGTGATGATCGAGTTGAATAACAAATACGGGCTCGATGGTCGCGACCCGAATTCTTACAGCGGCATTTTTTGGGTTCTGGGGCGTTATGATCGGGCCTGGGGTCCGAAACGGCCCATCTTCGGCAGCGTTCGCTACATGACCAGCGACTCAGCCAAACGAAAGCTTCGGCTGAAGCAATACCTCGAGCGTTTTGGGCCGGCGACGAGCGTCTAGGGCGGGAATCCGCGGGGAAAGCGAACCGCAGCGGGTGTGATTCCCCATGAGACGTCGCCGCACATGACCGTTTGCCAGGGTGTGCCGCGTTCCTCGATTTGATGACGGCGGCCGAGTCCCAGATCTGCGACTTGATAAGCGAGTCAGGCCCGGCGGGGGTGGCTCGAGGGAGGAAGAGACCGATCGGCAACCGGTCAAAATGGCGGGTTCGAAGCGGTCACGCCCCGTTTTCGCCCCGAATCGGTACGAAAGGCCTTGCCCACACGAGCGAGCCTCGATAAATTTCTCGATTCCTCGCAGTTCGGCATCCGTGCCAGAACGAGCGTTCTCGATTTCGCTCCATTCAATCCATAAGTCAATCCCGTGGTGGCTCAACCAACAACCATGGCCAAACCTGGCCAAGTCGAACAGCAGTGGCACGTCGTCGACGCATCAGACGAGGTCCTCGGCCGGCTGGCAAGCGATATTGCTGTGGTCCTGATGGGCAAGCATCGTCCTCAGTACACGCCTCACGTTGATTGTGGAGACTTCGTGGTCGTCGTGAATGCCGAGAAAGTGGGCATGACCGGCAAGAAAATGGATGACCGGCACTACACTTGGTACACGGGCTATCCAGGACTGCGTCTCGAGAGCTATGGCGATCGCAAGGAGCGAAAACCAGAGGATCTGATCTACCACGCTGTTCGCCGCATGTTGCCGAAGAACAAGCTGGCCTACCAGATGATCAAGAAGCTGAAGATTTACTCTGGCTCAGAGCACCCGCACACTGCCCAGCAGCCGCAGCCGCTTCAGCGAAAAAGCAAGAAAGTCTCGTAGGCCCAAGACCTACGCCGCCAACTCAATCACCCTCTCTAAGAAACACCTGAATTTATGGTTGCCGTCAAAAAGGATAAGATCTCCGGAGACGCACTTGGCACCGGTCGTCGCAAAAGCAGCGTTGCCCGTGTTCGTATTCGCGCTGGTAGCGGCAAGATCACCGTCAACAGCAAGCCGATCAACGAGTACTTCGTCAACGACCAGCATCAGTCGGCCATCGTCGCTACGCTGGAATCGGTCGAGCAAAACGACAAAGTTGACGTGATGGTGCGTGTTTCTGGTGGCGGAATGACGGGTCAAAGTGGTGCCGTCCGCATGGGCCTCGCCCGTGCCCTGGTCAGCTACGACGAAGCGCTACACGAATCGCTTCGCGATGGTGGGTTCCTGACTCGCGACTCGCGAATGAAAGAACGAAAGAAGCCTGGCCTCAGGGGTGCTCGTCGCGGCGTTCAGTTCAGCAAGCGTTAAACCTTGTTCGACCCGCGTTGCCACCAAGTCTGAGCCAAGGCTGCCACAGACACCGATATGTCGCCCAATGGCGACATGGGAAGCAATGTTCCGACCGTTGTACGGGCGGCGCAAAATATGCTGTTTATTGGAACAATTGGCTCCGCCTGCCATTCTGGCTTTACCTGTGCGGAGCTGTTATCTCGATCGTCGATGACGTCGGCGCGAATGGTGAAAAGGTTTCACCACGAGAACAATTCTTGATTTGAGGTTTGGTTTTGGGAAAGAAAGAAGAAGCCTTCGAGGTCGAAGGCACTGTCACACAAGCATTGGCCAACACGCGTTTTCGTGTCCAGCTGGAGACTGGCTCGGAAGTGATGGCCCACGTTGCCGGGCGAATGCGCAAGCACTTCATCCGTATCGTGCCCGGCGATAAAGTTCGGGTCGAGCTCTCTCCCTATGATTTGACCAAAGGTCGAATCGTCTATCGCGAACGATAGCATTCTCAATCTGGTCGTGGTGCGTGATTGCGTCCCTGTTTCCTCCCCTCGGCCCATCTTGATTCCTTCGGACCCGAGTCTCCTTCGGACCTGAACCGGTCCCACAGCGACTTCCGGTCGACAAAACGGCACGGCACCGCCAAGTTTCCCGCGCCCCGGGCGAACGACAGTCGGGCCACAGTTCAGATCCGACATTTTTTCGGCAACCGGCGAAACCGTTTAGGCGGTGACTGGGTAACAATGATGACGGCGTGGACTGAAAAAGTCTCCGTTTGACCGGCGTCGGGCGACCATGGCGATTTCGATCTCCATGCTACGAAGCCCAATTCCCAATTCTAGAACTTCAAGGCGGTCAATCTGTACCGCCACTACTGCTATCCAGAGGACGTTTCCAAAATGGTGTTCACGAAGCGATTGATTCGCAGCGGGCTTGTCGCCGCCAGCTTGGCGGCTGGACTCATGCTCGCAGCCCCTGCCCCACTGACAGCGCAGGAGAAACCGCAATCTCAAGGCGGTGGCGCCGCTCTGGGAGCAACTGAGCCCGTGTTGATCGTGACCCTGGGTTCGATCAACAAATTGATGCAGGACATCAACTACATCTCGGGGGCCGTGGGGCAACCGCAAGCAGGCGGCATGTTCGGCATGATGGCGGGCACGTTTACGAACGGCATCGATACGACGCAGCCAATCGGCATCCTCGTACCTTTGGTCAACGGCGCCCCAAAACCAATCGCGCTGATTCCGACGGCAGACGTCAAAACCGTGCTGAAACGTCTGGAAGCTCAGACGGGTCCAGTCGATGAGCTGGATGACGGCACTCTGGCCATCACCGTCGGCGCCAGCATGGTATTCATCCGCCAGCAGGGCAACTGGGCCGTGCTTGCATCGGAACGGGATTTATTGTCGCTCGCACCGAACGATCCATTGGCATTGTTCGAAGGCATGGGGAACGACTACGACCTGGCGTTGCGTTTAAAGATGCAACAAGTCCCTGCAGAAACACGTTCCACGCTGACCGCCCAGATTCGACAGGGATTCGAGCAAGCGATGGCCCGGCAGAGCGGAGGCGACGCCGAAGCAGCTCGTGAAATGGCTGAGACCTCGATGGCTCAGTTCGAACAGTTGATCAATGACACCGACGAACTTCGCTTCGGTTTCAATATCGATCAGTCGGGCAAGCGAGTTGTAATCGACGGATCTTTCACCGCGGTTCCCGGCTCCAAGCTCGCCTCCATCTACGGTGGCCAACATGCGATCCCATCGCAGTTTTCCTCCGTCATTCGGAACGATGCCGCCGCGTTCTATCACGCTGCCACTTCGATCAGTCAGGACGCCGTCGAACAGTCGCGGACAAGCATCGACAATTCGCTCGCGACGGTACGTAGCGCGCTGGACAAAGAAGACAGCCTGTCACCTCAGCAGCGAGCCGACATCAACGAAATGATTGACCGAGTGGCCGACTTGTCGGTCAAATCGATTTCGGAAGGTCGAGCAGACATGGGCGCGTTGCTGCTGGCAGATGAAAGCAACTTTCGCTTCGTCTTTGGCTCATTCGTCGCAGACGGAAATGAAGCGGCACAGATCGTCAAAGACCTCGCTGCCAAGGTCGAAAACGAGCCAAAGGCACCACGCTTCAAGTTTGACCAAAGCAATTACAAGGGCGTCACAATGCACGTCGTTGAAGCCGAGGTTCCCGAGCGTGAGGACGAAGCTCGCCGAGTCTTTGGCGAAACCCTTCGCGTCCACGTTGGCACCGGCCCGAAGGCTGTCTACCTAGCCGTGGGCGACAAGAGCGAAGAGCTCATGAAGCAGTTGATCGATGATGCCGACAAGGACAATTCCGCTGATCGACCGGTGGGACAACTTCGTTTAACTCTGATGCCGATTCTGGCGTACGCTCAATCGATCGAAGCAAACGACGCTCTTGGTGCGATGATCGACGCGTTGGCACGAGCCCCCGATCAAGGAGAGATGACGCTGGTTCAGGAGAACATCGCCAACGGTCAGGAAATCACGACCCAGATCGGCGAAGGACTTCTCCAAGCGATCGGCGCCGCATTACGCCAAGCTCAACAGGCCAAAATGCAAGGTGGCCAGTTCTAGCGTGCGTCTGGGAGGAATCTTCTCCCGTGCAATTCGACTCGGAAAAAGACCGTCGGTGATCTCTCCGGCGGTCTTTTTCTACATCCTCCCAACCACTGTGATCGCTCGTCTAAGTACGAATGGATTCTCAAGGCACCGAACAAGCAGGTCTCGCCGTGCAACGCTCTCAAAAGAAACCTCTGTTTGCGGTTTGTGTCGCAATCGGAATGATCGCTGGCTACACCGTCTATCGCATGACTCGAACCGCCTCAGGCGAATCCGCAACGGCTGCGCCAACGATGGTTCAGAAAGGTGACGACAAGACCAACACCATGACGATGTCAGACTTGCTCGACATGGCTCAGGCGGCGCGGGACCAGTTGTCCACATCCATGAACGACTATAGCGCCCGTTTCGTCAAACAGGAAATCGACGCACAAGGTGTACTTGGACCGGAGACAGAGATCCGGATGAAGGTCCAAACAAGGCTTCGCAATGATTCCAATGATGCGCCAATGCGGGTCTACCTGCGTTTCACGTCACCCGACAACGTGAATGGGCGGGAAGTGATCTGGGCTGAGGATTTGTACGACGGCAAGATGGCGGTCCACGAAGTTGGCCTTCTACTCGGTCTGAAAACAATCTGGCTCGACCCCAATGGCATCATTGCGATGCAAGGGCAACGCTATCCAATCAGCGAGATCGGATTGGTCAAGCTCGTAGAAAAACTAATCGAACGTGGGGAAAAGGACCGAGACAACCCTGCCATTAGCGTCACACTCTCTTCGGATCATAAGCTCGGTGACACTGACACTCAATTGATTCAGATACGTCGTAGCGAACCTTCGAACGAAGCAGATGACTTTTCGCTTGCAGAGATTGTGATTGATCCGGAACGGCAAATCGTCTTGAGCTATCGCGCCTTCGGATGGCCCGACATCGAGGGAGGAGAGCCTCCACTGCTGGAGTCATACACCTACTACGACGTTCAATCGAACATCGGATTGAGTGAGAAGGACTTCGACCCCAAGAGTCCCGAGTACAACTTTCCGTCGATCTAATCGGCTGTCAAAGTTGGGGAGGTCCCGACCCAAGGTACCCTGACAGAAACAGGATGGCCAATGTCGCGAGCCCCAAATGGATGATCGCGATCAAAGTCACGCCAATACGTATCGCGAACTTTTGATGTTTGATCATCGTCCATACGTAGCAAGCGACGAAGAGGACTAGTTCTGCAACTGCGGCTGGACCGCCGTAGTGGTTCGGATCCCAATAGGAAATAGGACTCTCGAATCTCCAGTCCGAAATCGGCCAAAAATGGCGATGGCCGTCGTCATGGTGAAGCGGAAGATCGCACGCCAAATGCAGCAACATCGACAGGAATAATACGGCCCAGCCTCGCCGCTTTGCGAGGAGCGAAATCGCCAGCGCAACCGCCAGGATGGGAACACTGTTGAACAAGTCAAACAGATCCTGCCACTGCGGTAGGAAATAGCGTTCGCTCCAGATCTCTCGTTCGGCAGTTCCGAACACGAACTTCTCGACGCCGTAGAACCCAAACATCGCCGCATCCGGAAGCACGGCACCCACCACCGCGGGCAAGATGTAGGTCGGCTGGCCCTCCGCCCCTCGTCGCGTCAAAAACGCCAGGGAAATCATCACATGGGTGGGCGTGTTCATGGACCGGCGGCGATCGGAGGCATGGACCGATGATTCAACTCTGGAAAGAGGGTATCATCGGTCCCGCCTGTTCAGCAATCGCTTTGTTCCACACACCCCACTGACTTCCATGGACCGTCGAAGTTTCATTCGTCGCACTGCCGCCGCGGCTTCGGTTGCTGCGATCAGCTCTCGCGCTCATGCCGCCGCGAATTCTAAAGCACGGCGAGTTGGACTGATCGGCTGCGGGTGGTACGGGAAGTGTGATCTTCTTCAACTTCTTAACATTGAGCCGGTCGAAGTCGTCGCGCTCTGCGACGTCGATGCGAATATGCTTTCGCAAGCCGCCGACCTCTTTGCCAGTCGGCAGAAATCCAAGAATCGACCACAGACATACGCGGATTACAAAGAACTGCTGTCGAAGCACGACCTGGACATTGTCCTGATCGCCACCCCCGATCATTGGCATGCGTTACCTATGATCGCTGCGGTGGAATCGGGCGCTGACGTGTACGTGCAAAAGCCGACGGGTGTCGATGTCTTGGAAAGCAAGGCGATGCTCGACGCGGCGCGTCGAACGGGGCGAGTCGTTCAGGTTGGAACACAGCGCCGATCCACCCCGCACCTGATCGAAGCCAAGGAGCGGGTGGTCGAGGCCGGTTTGCTCGGTGACATCGCGCACGCCGAAGTTTGCTGCTACTACCATATGCGCGCGAGGAAGAATCCACCCAACACCGATCCACCGCCCTACCTCGATTATGAAGCGTGGACAGGGCCTGCACCCATGCGACCCTACAACGAATTAGTCCATCCACGATCCTGGCGCGCGTTCATGGAGTACGGGAACGGTATCGTTGGCGACATGTGTGTGCACATGCTTGACATGGTTCGCTGGCAACTCGATCTCGGCTGGCCAAAGCGAGTCAGTAGCACAGGTGGGATCATGGTCGACCTGGATTCGAAGGCCAACATTACAGACACCCAAACCGCTACCTTCGATTTCCAGGACCTGGACGTTGTTTGGACGCATCGAAGCTGGGGAGATCCACCTGATCCGGAGTACCCTTGGGCGGGAATCATTTATGGCACCAAAGGCACCTTGAAACTCAGTGTGAACAAATACGACTTTATCCCGCGTGGAGGCGGCACCAAACTGCATGGTGACGCCGTGATCGAAGAAGAAAAATTCCCAACCGACACCAGTGACGTAAAGGATTGGCGACTCGAACTCCACGTTGCATCGGCGATTCGAGGACACATGCAAAACTTCCTGAAGTGCATTGATGACCGTTCACGACCGGTTGCCGACATCGAGCAGGGTCACATTAGCAGTGCATCATGCATCATGGCAAACAATGCGATGCAACTCGGCCGAACCATCGAATTCGATCCGGAGACTCATACTGCTGTGGACGACGCAGAAGCGACCGCGCTGCTTCGACGCGACTATCGAAAACCGTATGTGCACCCAGCCGACGCCTAATTGTTTCTCGTCATCTCGCTGAAATACACGACGTGGAACTGACGACTTGTATCTTCGCGACATCCATCGAATCACCTCCATTACGAGACTTTGAATGCTACGTTCGCATGGTTTGAATCTATTGATTTCACTCGCGCTCGGTGGTGTCGTGTGTGCGGAAGACTGGCCACAGTGGCGGGGCGTCCGTCGTGACGCCGTCCTTCAAGAAACTGATCTTCTCGATGAGTTGCCAGAGGGTGAACTACCGCGAAGTTGGTCGGTGCCAATCGGCGCGGGATATAGCGGGCCGACCGTTGCGGACGGCCGTGTCTACGTCTCGGACCATGGCATCGACGATTCGGCCAACAAAGTGGAACGTATTCTCTGTCTCGACGCGAAGACAGGCAAGCTGATTTGGGAGCATGTCTACGAAGTCGTCTACACGGTGAGCTACAGCGCCGGTCCACGGGCGGCAATCACCATCCATGACGGCAAGGCGTTGTGCGTGGGTGCGATGGGAGACTTCAAGTGCCTCGACGCAATCACGGGAGAGGTTCAGTGGGAACACGACCTCGATGCCGAGTACGATCTGCGGATGCCGATCTGGGGAATCACGGCCGCTCCACTGGTCCACGATGATCTGGTGATTCAAATTGTGGCCGGTAAACAGGACGCTTGTATCGTCGCCTTCGACCTGGCAACGGGCAAGGAGCGTTGGCGCGCCCTCGACGAGCGAGCCGGATACAGCGCTCCGATCCTGGTTCGTCAAGGAAGCCAGGACGTCGCCGTTTGTTGGACGGGGGACAGCGTCACGGGACTCGCCCCCGGCAGCGGCGAAGTGCTTTGGAGTCTTCCGATGCCGTCGAGTCGAATGCCCATTGGTGTGGCGACTCCTGTTGTGAATGGAAACCACTTGTTCGTTTCGTCGTTTTACGATGGTTCGATGCTCATTGAGCTCGATCCCGATCAACCAACCGCAAAACAAGTTTGGCGGCGAGTTGGGATCGATGAAAAGAACACGGACTCCCTACACTGCATGATCAGTACTCCGCTCATCAAAGGCGACCATATCTACGGTGTGGACAGCTATGGCGAGCTTCGCTGTCTCGATCTATCGACTGGTGACCGAGTGTGGGAAGACAACACTGCCGTACCGCGTGCAAGATGGGCAACGGTCCACACGTTTCAACACGGCGACGATGAGATCATGCTAAACGATCAAGGGGAACTGCTCTTCGCGACCCTCACGCCCACCGGATTTGAAGAGCACTCTCGGACCAAGTTACTGGACCCGACACGACGTCAACTTGACCGCCGTGGAGGCGTCACGTGGGCGCATCCTGCCATCGCCAACGGCGTGATCTATGCACGCAGCGACAAAGAACTTGTTGCCGCTCCGCTGAAGAAACCATGATTCGCGTCATCGCATCTTTTCTGGTGTCGTTGTGTGTGGCCATTGGATTGTCGTGCGCGGCTCCACCCGACATCGTGATGATCGCCATCGACGATTTGCGACCGATGCTGGGTTGCTATGGTGATTCGCGAATCCGCACACCCAATATCGATGCGGTTGCCCGAAGAGGAGTTGTGTTTGATCGCGCGTATTGCCAATACGCGAAATGTGGGACGTCTCGACTCTCCTTGATGAGCGGACTGCGGCCCGACGCGGTCGGAGTGTTCAGCAACAACACCCGCGACGTTGTTCGCTTTCGTCAACGGCGGCCCGACGCCACCTCGCTCGCTCAATGGCTGAAACAGGCCGGTTATCACACGCAGAGCTTCGGCAAGATCTACCACGACGGATGGGATCATCCTGAGGATTGGTCGGCGCCATCATTTCCTGGTCGGGACCGGGAAATGTGGGAAGTCATCGATCCGCAGAATCCGAACGCCGCGACACACATCGCTGAGCGTTTGGACTGTCCCGTCCTTCAATCTGCGGACGTCCCCGACGAACATTTTTTCGCCGGACGAATGACTCGTCGAGTGATTCAAACACTCGACTCGGCGCCCCAAGACGCGCCACTATTCTTGGCCGTCGGGTATCGCCGACCACATCTGCCGTTCGTCGCTCCCCAAGCCTACTTTGATCTCTATCAACCGGACGAGACGTGGTTGAGTGAGGATCCATTTCCGCCGGCAGATTCACCAATCATGGCGTGGTTCAACTCCGACGGGTACATCGGCTCGGCCAAGCGTGTCGGACTCGAGATGCCGCTTCGGCCAGATCGCGAACAAGCCGTCGCGTGGAACGGCTATGAAATGCGAAGTTACGTGGGCGTGCCGAATGAAGGTGAGATTTCGCGAGAGAAGCAAATCCGTCTGCTGCATGCTTACGCTGCCTGCATCAGCTACGTGGACGCTCAATTGGGAAAGATCCTTCGTCACGTTCAACAGTCAGAGCGATTTCGCAACGCAACCATCATCCTTTGGTCAGATCATGGTTGGCACCTGGGGGAACACTCTGCCTGGGGAAAGATGACGAACTTTGAAATCGCCACGCGCGTTCCGCTGATCATCGCCTCCGATCGATTTCCTCCGGCAAGGACTCAATCAATCGCAGAACTTGTCGATCTGTACCCAACCCTTTGCGATCTGGCTGGGATTCCCAGACCGGCTCACCTTCAGGGCGAAAGTTTACTGGGAATTTTGAAGGACCCCACTTCAAACGCAGATTCCCTCGCGCTAAGCCAATACTCGAGATTTCAAGACCGCTTCATGGGTCGCGCATTGCGCACGGATCGATATCGGTTCGTCGCCTGGTTCGATCAGCAGACGGATCAGGTGGTTGCACGGGAACTCTACGATCATCGAGCGGATGCACGTGAGAGACAGAATTTGGCCGCGGACAAGTCGAACGCGGCAATCGTCAAAGTACTGGAGGCCCAATTGCTTCGTGAATTTGAACTGGAACGCTAGTGCCGTTCGTCCACGCCACCGCTCGTGCATCTCGTTCCTCTGACCGCAGGTTGCGGAACAGAATTATTGACTACAATACCGCGCCATCTGCTAAACCATTTCCCTGATCCACCGGAACTGATCGAAGTCATGCCAAACATCGGACCGATGATTGCCGCCTCTGCCCAGCTTGGACTCGGTTACGCTGAGCGACTGCTTTCAGATGTGAAAGCCGACCAATTCGCGAGGTTCGCTCGGATTGACGAAACCGTCATCGAATCCAACCACCCCGCCTTCATCTATGGTCACCTCAGCCTGTACTCGTCTCGAGTTGTCGAACAACTTGGGGCCGATGCAGCCGACGTCCAGCCAACGGAAGCCTTCATTGCGGTCTTCTCGAAGGACGCGAAATGCGTCGACGATCCCGACGGTTCCATTTACCCGTCCATGGATGAGATCACCGAACGCCTATTCGCCGGATACCGTGCGGCGATCGCGGCTTTGAACGACGCAGATGATGCACTCTTCGTGGAACAGAACCCCAATGAAGCGATGCGGGCCAAATTCCCTACCATCGGGGCGATGCACGGCTTCTACGTTGGTGGACACTTCATGTTGCACATGGGGCAAATGAGCGCCTGGCGCCGCGCGGTAGGACTCGGGGCGGCCTGAGCAGGACCGAAAACCGACGGGCTAGCCAAAACAAGCTGCGTTTCCGACTAAGTCGCCTCGGCCGACGAAGGAATTTCGGGCCTGCCGGTGGTCCCGCAACGTTCGTCCTTATCTGGTGAATTATCGAGTCGAGGACTCGGACTGCACTCGCCCACGGCAGCGGTCCAATTAGAGTGTCGGTCGCCCGCTAGTCACCCATGGCCCGGCTGGCGACAATCTTGGCCAATTCGAACGCCAATCAGCTAATATCAGCGCCACACACGCCACCGCCGGGTGGCCTGCCGCATTGAAGAGAAGTCGTGCATGACCTCCTGGGATCCAACGTCGTGGAAATCCAAGACCTCGCTCCAGCAGCCGCGATATGAGAGCGAGGCAGAGCTGGAGACGGTGGTCCAAACTCTTGCCGAGCGGCCCCCACTGGTCACTAGCTGGGAGGTCGAGCGGCTAAAGACTCAGTTGGCGCTTGCCTCGCGGGGCGCCGCCTTCTTACTGCAGGGTGGCGATTGCAACGAAAGCTTTCAGGCCTGCCGCGCCGATCCCATCGAGAAGAAGCTCAAGGTCTTGCTGCAGATGAGTCTGGTACTCGTCTACGGAATGAACAAGCCCGTAATCCGAGTTGGGCGAATCGCCGGTCAGTACGCGAAACCACGGTCAAAGGATACCGAGACTCGCGATGGAGTCACGTTGCCGTCGTACCGAGGTGATTGCGTTAATCGGATTCCTTTCACGTCGGAAGATCGCAAGAATCGACCGGAGCTACTACTCGGTGCCTACGAGCGTTCCGCGCAAACGCTGAACTACTTGCGAGCCCTTGCGGAGGGTGGATTCGCCGACATCCACCACCCGGAAAACTGGGAACTCGACTTTGTGACACAGTCGGCGAGATCCCAAGAGTATCACCAGATGGTTCGCGGCATCGGTGACTCATTACGATTCATTGACACGATCGGCGGAATCACTCGAGCCGACCTATCACGCGTTGATTTCTACACATCGCATGAAGCCTTGCTGCTTCCGTACGAGCAAGCCCTCACGCGGCGGGCAATCAGCTTGGATGGTTGGTACAACCTCGGCACACACTATCCGTGGATTGGGGATCGAACTCGAGACTTGGATGGCGCTCACATCGAGTACTTTCGTGGCATCGAAAATCCAATTGGCGTCAAAGTGGGGCCGTCGGCTTCAGCGGAAGAGTTGACGACTCTTTTGGATGTGCTCAACCCATCCAGACAGCAGGGACGCATGACCCTGATCTGCCGATTCGGCGCTGAAAAGATCAAAACCTGCTTGCCGCCGCTGATCGATGCCGTCCAGCGTTCGGGGCATCCTGTGCTGTGGTCCATCGATCCAATGCATGGAAACACGATCACGACGGAGGAAGGGATCAAGACTCGTCACTTCGATCAGATTCTGAATGAAGTACGCGAGTCCTTTGCCATTCATTCTCAGCATGGCACCATCGTTGGCGGCATTCATTTGGAGCTAACGGGCAATAACGTGACCGAGTGCATTGGAGGCGCCGGTGGCCTTCAGTCAGCAGACTTAGCTCGCGCGTACGAAAGCAATGTCGACCCTCGACTGAACTACGAGCAGGCGATGGAAATCGCGTTCTTGATTGCCGGTCAGGCGCGCGAATCGAATTGAAGACATGAGGCTCTCATGGTTCGCAAACGTGGCTCGGGGAATCAAACCGGACAAGGATTGACGCCACTTCAGATCGCAATTGTGTCGGCCGTCGACGGTTTGGCCGTGGGAGAGGTCGTCAGCTTCGGTGACATTGCGAGAATTGCGGGGCACCCACGTGCGGCGCGGGCCGCCGGAGCTGTGTTGGCGAACTCCGCTGACACGTTACCGTGGTGGCGAGTCGTTTACTCAGATGGTCATTTGCCGCCCTGCAACCCAAGCCTTCAGCAGGAGCGACTCTCCGACGAGGGGGTCGTGATGAAGGGTTTTCGCGTAGTGCAGTCGCCTCTGGGCCGGTTTCAGGTCCGCTAGTTGGGTGAGTCGAGATTCCGACACCCGAGGACACAGTCATTCTGTTGCGCGAGCCCCGCATTCACGAGATTTGCGAGCCACCGACCGACGCATGCGACGCGAATCGATCCGGTGTCGAATCATGGCTAACGATCACGGCGCGCCCGGTTAAAATGTTAGGGCGAGCAACGATTCCCTACCCCCGCAAATGAATCGCCATCGGTTCATCCCATTAGTCCCAGAAGAAGACTGAACATGCGTTTTCGATCCCTGTTGTGCCTTGCCCTATTGTTCACCAGCAGCGTGATTTGCCGCGCAGACGATCGGCCGAACATTCTCTTCATTATGTCCGACGACCACACTGCTCAAGCAGTGGGTGCCTACGCGACACTGCTGAAAGAATTGGATCCCACTCCAAACATTGACCAGCTCGCCGCAGAGGGCATCTGTTTCGACAATGCCTTCTGCACCAATGCAATTTGCACGCCGTCACGTGCATGCATCATCACCGGACAATACAACCACAACAATGGTGTCTTCGATTTGGGTGGGCGAATTGAACCAGCCAACCAAACGCTGCCGATCCTGATGCGTGACGCAGGCTATCAAACGGCCATGATTGGAAAGTGGCACCTGAAGGTGGAACCAAACTTCGACTACTACAAAGTGCTTCCGGGGCAAGGCAAGTATTTCAATACGGAGTTTCGAATCCAGGGTGATAAGAAGTGGCCTCAGAATGTCGTGAAGTATCCCGGCCAACACTCATCGGACACCATCACCGACGCCACGCTGGACTGGTTCAAGAATCGCCGAGATCCCGACCAACCGTTCTTCCTCTGCCATCAATTCAAAGCGCCTCACGACTACTTCGAAAGCCACCCTCGGTACGACGATTACCTCGCGGACATCGATATCCCCGAACCTGAATCGTTGTGGCACAAATCGGATACTTGGGGCTCACTGGCAACGCGTGGTCATAACGACGAATTGGTGCCTCATATCGGCACGTCCATCGGTCGCCGTAACCCCCGCCGATCGTACGCAGTTGATCTCCCCAAGAAATTCCCCAACGAGTTCAAATGGGATCCCAAGGATCCGAATTTGTCCGATGATGAAATCAAGCGACTGTCGTATCAGGCCTATCTAAAGAAGTACCTTCGCTGCGTGAAGGGCGTCGACGACAACATGAAACGATTGATTGATTACTTGAAGGCAGAAGACTTGTATGACAACACGGTCATCATCTATACCGGCGATCAGGGGTTCTGGTTGGGTGAAAAAGATTACCAGGACAAGCGTTGGGCCTACGACGAGTCACAGCGAATGCCGTTTATCGTCCGCTATCCTAAGTCGATCCCAGCAGGCACTCGTAGCGATGCCATCATCGAGAACGTCGACTACCCAGCCATGATGCTGGACTTCGCAGGCGTCGAGACTCCCAGTGATATGCAAGGGCGTTCGTTTCGCGGCATCTGTGAGACGGGAGAGGAGCCGGAAGACTGGAAACAGGCAGCCTATTACCGCTATTGGATGCACATGGCGCATCACGATAACCCGGGGGAAATGGCGATACGAACCAAAAATCACAAGTTGATTTACTTCTACGGGTGTGACTACCAAGGCGAGAACCAAACTCCACCGGCGTGGGAGTTGTACGACCTGACTAACGATCCAAAGGAACTGAATAACGTTTACGATGACCCGTCCTACGCACGAGTCCGAGACGAGTTAAAGCAACAGCTCGCCGATTTGCGTACGGAGATCGGTGACAATGGCACGCACTACCCCGACTGCGAAAAAGTCATCCAGCAGTTCTGGGATTACGATGACTCCGATCGACAGAAAGCGATCGAACTGTCCGCAGAATTTCGCGCGCGTCGCGAGGCGGAGTTGAACCGCCGCAAGTAGGCGATTCCGAGACAAAATGACCGCGATCGAAATCCACAACCATCTCGGCTGTGGGTGAGATCGCGCACGACTCGAATAGCGAGTACCTGCCTTCTGCTCCCTTCCCTGCCCTTCTCCGGCCTGCTCTCCTCCCCTCTTCTTCCTCTTCGCCAGGAATTCAACCGATGGTCGTCGCTCGCTCGTTGCTCTTTCTGATCGCGGTGTCGAATTTTGGAGTAGTTCAGGCGGAGACGCTTTCCGATGAGGCCTCCAGCACACTTCGCAAGGCAGCGGAGTACTACCGCGGCACGGTGTCTCGAAATGGAGGCTACGTCTATCACTACTCACCCGATCTGACGCAACGTTGGGGCGAGGGGGTCGCAACAGCGGAGCAAATTTGGGTTCAGCCACCAGGCACGCCGACCGTCGGGCTAGCATTCCTGAAGGCCTACGAGACAACCCATGATTCGATGTACCTCGATGCGGCTACTGATGCAGCAGTCGCGATCGCTTATGGACAGCTCAAGTCAGGTGGTTGGACCAACGCGATTGATTTCGATCCCAAAGGAGCTGGAACGGCCGAGTATCGAAACGGCAGGGGAGGTGGCAAAAACAACTCTTCGCTCGACGATGGCCAAAGCCAGTCGGCAATCCAGTTGTTGGTTCGGGTCGACGGTGCGCTAGAGACCAAAAACCGTATCGTCCACGAAGCGAGCGTGATCGGATTGGACGCGTTGCTTCGAGCGCAATTTCCCAACGGAGGATTCCCGCAAGTTTGGACAGGCCCGGTGGAACGCCATCCGATCAAGAAAGCCAACTTCCCTGAACACGACTGGCGGACTGAGGGACGGATCAAGAACTACTGGGACATGTACACGATCAATGACAATGTCACAGGTTATGTCGCGGATACCCTCATCGCTGCTCACGAAACGTACGGGGAGCCGAGATACATGGAGGCGTTGAAGAAGCTCGGGGATTTCCTGCTGCTCGCACAACTGCCAGAACCCCAGCCAGGCTGGGCGCAACAATACAACTACGAAATGCAACCGATATGGGCGAGGCGATTTGAACCGCCAGGGGTTTCGGGGGACGAAACTCAGGAAGTCATTAGCACATTGATGACGATCGCCCATGTCACCGGCGACAAGAAGTACTTGGAGCCAGTCCCAAGTGCCGCGGCTTGGCTGCGACGCTCTGCTTTACCCTCG
The DNA here is from genome assembly GCA_051010815.1 of Rubripirellula sp. Lineage (GTDB taxonomy): Bacteria > Planctomycetota > Planctomycetia > Pirellulales > Pirellulaceae > Rubripirellula. Next base: position 1,235 of record JBPCVD010000495.1, on the reverse strand, counting down.
GGTGAGTTTGCCCGCTACTACGAATTGCAGACCAATCGTCCACTCTACATGAGCCGTAGCGGCAAACAGTACAGTTTGACTTATGACGACAGCCGACTGCCCGACCACTACGGTTGGAAAACGCCATCGCAGCTGGAGATTCTAGGTAAGAAATTCGAGTTGATCCGGGCTGGAAAACCACCGGTCCTTCCCGTTTCCGAACGTGAACAGGTTCAAGCCGCACGGAATGCGATTGCTTCGCTCGATTCTCAAGGTCGATGGATAAGCACATTTGACGGCGAGAAACTGATTGGACAACTCAAGCTTCCCATTGGAACGCAGTACATCGCAAGTCAAGTCTTTGCCGATAATGTTGCCGCACTATGCAATGTTATCTCGACGGCTCCCTAGCTCTGATCATCGGCAGTCAGAACGCGTCCACCAGGATTCAACGATGACAGAAATGCAGAAGATGCTGTCTGGTGAACTCTATGACGCTCGCGATCCTGAGCTGGTGGATGCGAGAGAGCGGGCGAGAGATTTGTGCCAGGATCTGAACGCCACACGCGAAGGTGACGTGGAACGACGTCGCTCGCTTGTCCAACAGTTGTTCCATAGCGGCGGTGACTCCGTATGGTTGCAACCGCCTTTTCACTGTGACTATGGCTTCAACATAGAATTGGGCGATCAGGTCTATTTCAATTTCAATTGTGTGATTTTGGACGTCTGTCGCGTGCAACTCGGGGACTTTGTTTTTCTAGGCCCGGGCGTGCACCTGTACACGGCGACACATCCAATCGCACCGGCCGCACGAAGAACAGAGGAGTTTGGTAAACCCGTCACCATTGGCAACGATGTTTGGATCGGAGGCGGGTCAATCGTCTGCCCTGGCGTCACCATCGGTTCAGAGACGGTCATCGGTGCGGGAAGCGTCGTGACACGGCCTATCCCCGAGGGCGTCGTCGCGGCCGGAAACCCATGTCGTGTCCTCCGAGAACTGAGTGACGAGGACCGGCTGACACCAGAGTAGTCGTCACACACCACCTTTCATTGGGAAACTGTGCCTGCCGGCGTATTCACCTTAGCGACGGATCGTCTCCCTGTTTCAAAGATGGCGACGTTCCCACCGTTGCCCGAAACGACAAGTCGATCACCCGTGGGTGAAAAGCGAACACAACGAACCCCTTCGGGCAAGAGTTTGATCTCAACCTGCACCTGCCACGAGGTTGTGTCCCAAAGCACGACTCGGCCGTCCA
>JBPCVD010000494.1:0-7737 GCA_051010815.1 Rubripirellula sp. | reverse complement strand
ATTGTCCGGGCCAAAGTTCAAGTTGCTGGGGCCGGCATGCGTGTCACCGACGCTCCAGCCGGTAAACAACACTTCGCGGACGTCGGCGATGTCATCTCCGTCGGTGTCTTTCAGAAAGAGCGTGTCGGGTGCCTGATGGACGATCACGCCCCCATGGGTAAAGGCGAGGCTTGTAGGAATGCTTAGCTTGTCGGCAAAGACGGTAAACTTGTCTGCCTTGCCATCACCGTTGGTGTCTTCGCAAATGCGAATTCGGTCACGCCACGCACCTTCGGGCTGTTTTTCGTTGGGGTAGTCGAAGGTTTCTGCAATCCATAACCTTCCTCGCTCATCCCAGTTCATGCAGATCGGTTTCCCACCGATCTCGGGTTCCGACGCGTAGAGTGACAACGTGAAATTCTCCGGGACCACGTAGTGTTTCATCGACTCTGATGGTGGCAGTGGCTTCTGCATCATGTTGCGTGGAGTTTCTTGTTCGCCCCACTTCTGACTGTCGAGATAACTCGGAATCTTGGGGCCAACGTCGACGTATTCAAATGGTGCCACATCGGTTTGCGGAGATTTCATCGTGATCGATTCAAGTGGTTCACGATCGGGGAAATCTGGAACGACGGATGGATCCGCGCCACAGGCCCAACGAATCCCCCGCTCGACCAAGTTTTGGAAACCGGGATTCTTGAAAGGACGCTCGTCATGTCCCCATGCGGTGTAGAAGACCCGCCCCGCGCCTTCTGTTCGTATCCAGGTCCATGGTTCCGCGTCATCGCCCTCTTGCCGGTATTCCAAAACCGTTCTGCCATTTTCGTTGTGCTTCGTGTGAACGTACGTCTCGTCCCAACTTTCGAAGCTTTGATAACCTTTCATGATGGGATGATTGTTCGCCTCGTCGTTCGTCGAGACAGTGAAGACGCCACCGCCGTGTCGTTGGAATTGGGCGCCAATCAACGCCACCACAGCTTCGTTATTGCGAAAACAGAACGACGCACAATGAAGAGGAATAAAACCACCGCCCTGCTTCACATAGTCGAGCAAAGCATCCGCCTGAGAATCCGATATTTGATCGATGTTCGCGTACACGATCAGCCCGTCCAGCCGAGCGAGGTTCTCGGGCGTCAACGTCGATTCGAGATCTTCGGTGTATTCGACATCGATACCGCGCTTCTCCAGCACGGGCATTAACTCTGCCGCACGACGCGCCGGTTGGTGGTGTCCTTGATCGCCGAGAAATTGCAATTGCAATCTCCCGTTTGAATCTCGACCGGGCTCTGCGGTCCAGGCAGCAACGGGTGCGATTGCGACCGCGGCTAGTAGCAGATGGCGTACAAGGACGGACATATTCTTACTCGACAATTAGCGGGCGTCGTGGGAGGCGAATGAGACGCCGAGTGGGAGGGCAAAGGATCGAAGATCGCGTAACGGCGACAGCGTGCCGTCAGCACGAGCCTGACGAAACCGTGAAGGCAGCCAGTCATCCCAGTGTAAAGTCAGGAAGCGAAACCCGCTCGCCACCCTTCAGGGCGGACTCATGGGCACAGATACCCACACAGGTCCAATTCGCGCTCGTGACGGCATTTGGCCACGGATCCCTGTCTTCGATCAACGCGTTTGCGAACTCATTGACCAGGTGGGGGTGCGATCCACCATGCCCACCTCCTTGGATAAACGACAAATGTTCCGTGTCGTGAATTTCCTGTGGCAACGTGAACTTCTGAATCTCTGGCGGCAGCAGGTGCGCGAAGTCGGGGACTTCGATCTTCTCAGGGATTTCAGGTTCAGGCTTCTTGGCGGTGTGAATCACATGCGGTTCGTTTTCAACCAGTGTCCATTCAAAGCTCTTCTTCGTGCCATAGACGTCAAAGCTTTCACGGTACTGGCGTGCCACGTCATACAAGAATCGCCAAATGTGTGCTGTGACATCGCTCTCTTGAATCTTGATGTGACAGGATTCGACCGCGAATTGATTGCCCGATTTTTCCGCGATGTCCTTTCGAACCGTACCTGACCCAAAACAGCTGACGTACTCGGCCAATCCGTCGACCAAACCAAGGCAGGGGCTAACGACGTGCGTTGCGTAATGCATGGGAATCATCCGTTCCCAATACTCCGGCCACCCGTCCATGTCTTGGGGGTGTGATGCTGCCAAATGTTGAATCTTTCCGAGCTCACCCCGTTCGTAGAGATCCTTGATGAATAGGAACTCGCGACTGTAGACGACGGTTTCCGCCATCATGTATTTCAGTCCCGTCTCTTTCACTTTCTCAACGATCTGTCGGCACTCGTCGATCGTCGTGGCCATGGGAACGGTGCACATCACATGCTTGCCGGCATCCAGGGCACGAAGTGACATCCACGCGTGATCCGCGATGGGGCTGTTGATGTGGACGTAATCGATATCAGGGTTCGCTAAGACTTCGTCGTAGCTTGTGTAGCGACCTTCGATCCCGAACTGATCGCCGGTCTTCTTGAGCGCCGATTCGTCGCGACGACAAATGGCGGCGACATGCGTATTGGGATGAGCTTGATAGATCGGTATGAACTCTGCCCCGAAACCCAGGCCAATCATTGCCACGTTGACGGTCTTGCTCATGGTGTTTCCTTTGTCGACCCGTTTGGAAGAGCGCTAGTCTGTCGAACATTCGGTGTTCGCACAGTTCCAGCGAGGACTCATTCTTACGTTTGCGAAACCAAAGTCCATGAGATTGTGCGCATCATGGATGAGAAATTTTACGCCTCGAATTAAGCTACAATCATGCATGCGTGCGTCGTGGGTCCCCGCTTGGTGTTTGTGGTTGAGGTATTTGTCTCTTTATGCAGCCTCGTCGATCTGTCGCCCTATTGATCGAGACGTCCAACGCTTACGCGCGAGGCGTCCTAGAGGGCGTGGTTCATTATGTGAATCAGCACCAGCCATGGTCGATCTTTCTTCCGGAGCAGGAGCGTATCGCGCCCCCGCCGAAATGGCTGCGACAGTGGCAGGGGGATGGGATCATTGCCCGCATCGAAACGGAGGAAGTTGCGGAGCTGGTGAGCCACAAGCGATTGCCTGCGGTCGATGTGAGTGCCGCACGAAGAGTCAAGGAGATTCCGTGGGTCGAAACCGATGACGCTGAGATCGCCAAGCTCGCCGCGAACCACATGCTTGATCGTGGTTTTCGTTACTTGGGCTTTGTGGGTGACCCAGGATTCAATTGGTCTGCCTGGCGCGAGGCCGCGTTTGTTCAAACGGTTGAAGCGGCGGGTTGCGAATGCTTTGTGCATCAATCGATGTCACGACTCGATCAGCGCTATGCTTGGGATTCTGAGAAGCGTGCGCTTTCTAGCTGGCTGCAATCGCTGCCGAGGCCGATCGGAATCATGGCCTGTTACGACATCAAAGCGCAGCAGGTACTCGATGTTTGTCGTGAACTCGATTTGGCCGTCCCCGAGCAAGTGGCGGTCATTGGTGCCGACAACGACCAACTGCTTTGCAGGTTGTCGGATCCTCCGCTTTCGAGTGTGGTTCCCGACAGTCGCCGTGCGGGTTACGAGGCCGCGAAGCTGCTCGACCGAATGATGGAGGGTGAAGCGGTCGAGACAGATGGCGTCTTGATCGAACCGCTTGGCATCGAAACGCGACAGTCAACCGATGTGTTGGCCATTGATGATGAAGACGTTGCCGCGGCACTGCAGTTCATTCGCCAACATGCTGCCTCCGGTATCAATGTTAGCGATGTGTTGAAGCAGTCTTCCCTGTCACGCCGAGTCCTTGAGAGTCGTTTCCGCAAGCTGCTCGGACGAACGCCACATCAGGAAATCACACGGTTACGAATCGCACGCGTAAGGCTACTCCTTTCGGAAACGGATCTGCCGCTGCGGGAAGTCGCTCAAAGAGCAGGGTTCGAGCACACGGAGTATCTGACGGTCGCGTTCAAGCGTGAAACCAAGCTTACCCCTACCGAGTATCGAACTCGGGTGGGGGCGACGCATCGTGAAGACTACGAACGTTAAAACGACCAACGCTATTTCGCTTTGCGTTTCCGTTTCGCTGTGTCCGCCGGTTTACGCTTCTTCGCTTGTTTATGATGGTTGGCGATCAGTTCGGTCTCGATTCCCTTGTCACCTTGGGCTTCCATCCACTGCGCGAGTTCACTTCGCAGTTGTGCGATTGTTTCAGAATGCTCTGGATGGTCGGCGAGGTTATGCATCTCGAGTGGATCTTCGATCACATCATAAAACTCGATTGCGGGGCGGTTTTGGTAACGTTGCACCACTACCCGGGCACGATCGTCTCCTTTTTCCGCGGCCGCTTTGATGGAACGAAATTCGTTGCTCTTGGTGCATGCATCCGTGAATGCTTGGTCGTGCTGAAGATTCAGGATCAGTTTGTGGGTTCGCGATCTGACCGATCGAATGGGATAGCTCGCGTTACCGTTGATGATCCCTTTCGTGGTCATTTCTCCAAAGACGAAGTCTTTGTGTTGATCCGTCTTTCCCGTGATCACATCGACGAAACTTCGACCATCCAGGGCGGGGTCTGCTTTGCCACCAGCGACATCGACAAAGGTAGGCGTGATGTCGACGTACTCGACCATCGCATCCGAGACAGAGTCCGCAGCAACTTTGCCGGGCCAGCGAATGATCATCGCGGATTGAAGACCGTTGTCATAGCAGGTCCATTTCGCGAAGGGCATTGAATTGCCTTGCTCGGAAACGACGACCACCAAGGTGTCGTCGGCGAGACCGTGTTTATCGAGCATGCCCAATAGCTGGCCTACTTGGCTGTCGTAGTAGGTGATCTCGGCGAGGTACCGACTGAAACCTTCACGAACCACCGGCGTGTCAGCTAGGTAGGGTGGAAGTTCGACGTCCTCGGGCGGATAGCGAGAGGCGTCTCCCTTGTCCCAGGGCGTATGGGGCTCATTGCTGCAGGCAAAGATACAGAACGGAGTCTCCGAATCGACACACTCTGACATCATGGTGTCGAGTGCCTGCATGTCCGGATTCTTGTTGCCGCTGTATTCAAATTCAAAGAGTTCACGCGGACCGATGTGAGTTTTTCCGGAAAGCGCGACGCGATATCCCAGCGGTTTCAAGAAATGCGTGATGTTCTTGACGTGATCGTAGGTGGACGTGTGATTTGGATAGGCACCCGTTTTGACTGGGTATTGGCCCGTGTAGATGTTGTGCCGTGTAGGCGAACACATCGGAGCACACTGAAAGCAGTGTGTCATCTTCATGCCTTGCGTTGCCAATTCGTCGATGTTGGGCGTGTACGCTTGGCCGCCGTAGCATCCAATGTCTCGAAAGGTACAGTCGTCGGCGATGACGAAGAGCATGTTGGGGGGATCTTCGGCTTGCGCGCGGATCGCGAAACAACAGATGGCGATCACGACCAGGATCGCGATGGATTTCTTGTTCATGTGCGAATAGATCGAAAGTGAGTTGAGTGAAGGTGGGAACTCAGCAGCGTTTGTTCGTCGTGGGCAGTGATATGAGACGTGACGAAAAAGAACTCAGCTTGTTTTTGATTGGCAGCTAGTTAGCCACGCGTGTGCAAGAGAATGGGCCAAGATTGACCGGCCCATCATCTTCACCGCCGGTTGGTTAGGATAACTTGTGGTTAGGATAACTTGGATCAGCGGAGATTGCAGGGACGTTTTCGTTGGAATGAAATGGGGCTTCCGCAGACCAGTGATGCGAACAGTCTTGGGAGGCTCGGGAAGTAGGTTTGTCTTGAGGCTAGGTGTCTTGCGTTCGCTGAGACCACACAGGATCGACGGACATCGGATGAGTCTACTCGATGCAACCAATGCCGCAGCGACTTGCACTATAACAGTTGCGAGGCAATCTCTTGCTGCGAATTGCAGGCGATGCATTATGTGTCCGCTGTTCTTGATCGAACGCCCGAGGATAGTTCTTGATTCCTGCGGGGATCTTCCTTTCGGAAGGTGCAATCGGATCTTGACCGTGGCGACCGTTTGTTGAGGAGTTGCAGTGTGCGTCGGTTAAATCGTAATCGTCTTCGTGTTGCGATTCTGTGGGTCGGTGCACTCTGCGTCTTCGGCGTCGCTAACAATCAGGTGTCAGGGTCTCTGAGTGGTGGCCGTAGTTTTCTTGACGGCACAGCGATGGGTTTGTCGCTGGGGTTATGCATTGGCCAAATCAATTTGATCAGCATTTGGGCGGCGCTCGCTCCTGGGCAGATTGTGTTCCGGATTCCTTGGGTCGTGTTTTTGACGGTCTGGATGTGGGGAACGATCTGCTGGGGGATTTCGACCAATCTCTACTCGGATTCGGCCTTCTACGAATCGGGAGTGATCTTGTTGGCCGCCCAGTTTCTCGCCCAGGCTCCGCTCTGGTTAGGTTCCAGGATTTGGAAGTGGAGGCTCGTCACGAGACATCAGATACAGCAGGGAGTGCAGCAAACAGATGGGCAGTTCGACCTGCGAAGTTTGATGGTGGGGACACTGTTCCTGGCCGTGGCAATTGCGATCGTGCGTTCGGTATTGCCTGGCGGCGCCGATCCCGGAATGATCGACCTTGATGGAGAGCTGGTTCTCATTCTCGCGATCGCCGTGCTCACAAATATGATCGTCGTGGTGCCCTGCGTTTGGATTGCGTTTTTTCCTCGAGCAAGGTTGCGCAAGACGCTTGCTGCCTGGACACTCTTAATCTTCGTCGTATCGTTGATCGAAGATGCAGTGCTGATCGCTCTGTTGGGAATGCCCCCTGATTTCGGTTTGGTGATTTATGTGACGACTTTGATCAACGTCGTGCAGTGCGCTACCGTGTTATTTGTACTTCTGACGCTACGAAGCATTGGCGTTCGTTTGATTCGTATTCGTGGTTGACATCCTTGCCGAGGGCAGTCGAATGAACCGAACTGAAATGGAATGTTGTACGAGGGTTGAAACGCAAGGCCGTTCCCTGGCCCGCGTCGCACCGTGTTCTTAGCGGCTTAGAGGCTAAAACGTCCCGCGATCATTTCACGTAGGAGAGCGTCCTCAAGTGGGGAAGTGTTTCCGAAAATCATGTCGTTTCCTCCCTCACCCATGAGCCAGTCGTCTCCGGATCCTCCGAAGATGACGTCGTGATCCGTCTCAGCATCGACAATGTCGCCCGACATTTCGGGTTCCGTCGTTACTTCTGGGGAAGTGTTGGAGTCCGAGTCGGACTCAAGAATCTCGGTGTCCGAGATCACTTGCGTGTCATCTGATTCCGCGATGTCGCTGGGAGCCGCATCAACAGGCTCGATGGTCGCAATGTCGCCAGCCTGGACCGGCAGCGCGTCCGTCACGTTTGGAAGATCTTCCGTAATCATATTGGGCTCCGTGGTAACAGGTTCGTTGATGGATGGATTCATCATTGCCTCTTCTGGACCGGTGTCCTCGCTCGCTTCGGTCGCTGCAACAAGTCCAATTGGTTGCGCCGCAGGTTCCGAGTTGCTGTCGAGTTCGTCGTCCATCAGCCCCGACGGCTCATCGTTCTCGCCGGGCAGCGAGTCCTCTGCCACGCAAACGTCCGTCTCGTCGCCCAGGACGGGTTCGTCGTTGGAGGCGTCGATAGGGTCTGTTGGCATAACGTCCTCAGGCAACTCGCTTACAGGTTCGGCTGGCTCACCTGCAGGCTCGGTAGGAGCTTCATCGACAGGCTCGGTAGGAGCTTCATCGACCGGCTCGGTAGGAGCTTCATCGACCGGCTCAGTAGGAGCTTCATCGACCGGCTCAGTAGGAGCTTCATCAACGGGCTCGGTAGGAG
>JBPCVD010000493.1:0-3596 GCA_051010815.1 Rubripirellula sp. | reverse complement strand
GTCTCGACCGCGTCCGGCGCGTCAAGCGTGGGCTCGACGATGATCGAGTGAATGTCGGTGAATCCGATAAAGCCCAGCAGCAGGTTGAGGTAGGTCGTTTGAAAATCCATGCCTTGGGCAGCATCAGCTTGGTACGCTCCGCCTCTCGCATAGATCACCGCGACAGGCTTCCCTGTAACCAAACCTGTGTAGCCTGATTCCGGCGAAAAGCTAAAGGTCTGACCAGGTTGTGCAATCACGTCGATGTAATGCTTCAGCTTGTATGGAATCCCAAAGTTCCACATCGGCAAACTGATCAGGAATTTGTCGGCGGATTTAAACTGGTCGCAGTGGTCAACAACCGCGTCCCACGCTGCAACCTGTTCCCCTGAGGGCGTTTGGCCGTGCAAGACTTGGTACTTTGCGTCAATCGTCGCTCCATCAAACTCCGGCAAACTCGTATCCCAAAGATCAAGGATCGCGATTTCGTCATCAGGATTCGCCAGTCGGTAGGCATCCAAAAATGCATTTGCGACCGTGATGGATTTGGAACGCGTCTTCCGAGGCGAAGATTCAAGATACAACAGTTTGGACATCGCTTAGCTCCCAAGCATTCAGACGTGACCCCATTGGGAATTACACAGTCTGGATTCTAAGCGAGTCGCGACAATAGGAATTCGTGAGGCTCGATGAACGATTCCCTCAGATCCGCTCCAAGGGTGCGATCAGTGCCCCTGCAGGACCATTCGAATCGATCTGGCGAGATGCTGACACGCTTTCTGGTGTCGCCCGATGATGGGATTCTGCGTGGCAGCCCGCTTCCGAACAACCGATTCGCGCCACGCTAATCACCATCTCAGTCTACCAGTCTGTCTGCTCTATCGTCACTTCCCTGGCATGTGGCGTGCGGGAACATGGATGCCTATACTTCCGATCGTAGGTGTTCTCGCCCAGCGAGAATGAAAAGGGAAGTCGGTGTGATTCCAACACAGGACCGCTGCTGTATTCGGCAAGAATCTTGCTAGCCACTGCGTGATCACGTGGGAAGGCGCAGGAATCCACTGAGCCGTAAGTCAGAAGACCTGCCTACAACTTCATGCCAACACTTGCCTCGGCTTCGGGCAGACGGCTCCGACACCTTGCGTGCGATCAAATCGCGCGACCTTGGTATCTGTGCACCGCCTCCCCGTCCGCCTCAGTGACGATTCGCGATGCCGCCACAACCACGTTCTTCTGACCCGACCGATCACGCAGCGTCATCCCAATCGATTCAACGAGTGAGTTCACCGTGCAACGGAATCTGCACGCTCAACTCGCGACTTGGGATTTGCGTTGGCTGTCATCGCACCCAGGGTGAAATCGCAAATTGGTCTCAGGCCAGTGACCTCGAACGTCAATCGATCGTCTCCGCCTGTGAAGCGCGAGCGCAACGATAGTCGCAACCTTCATCAAGCGATTCGCGTTCGTCTCCGACCGCTTTTCTCGGGAACAGCTGTCGTCGCCTCGCTCGCCTTGTTTGCGATCGCCATTTCCTTCCACAACGCTCAAGCTGAAGGATGGCGCAACCCGGAAGTCTTCATCTCCGGTCGCTGCGTCACCGATGCACGTTATGATCCGTTCACAGGCCAGATCGTCGTGCGAACCGGTCAAACCACAGTTCGCGAGAGCTACCTCGACCCCAATCGTGGCCAAATCGACGACGGTTCCTTTCGTCGAGTGAACCGTGTCGAAACCGACTTGAACGGCGTCCGCTGGCACGTCACCGGGACACAGTGGACAAGCTACGGTGTGCCGCACGGAAACTTGTCACGTCGCCGAATCGTTAACTCCGGTGGGATCGTCGAAGACCGAAACGAACACGTGGCATACGACGCCGGCATCAATCAGCGTCAGCCGCAACGTCAATCCCAGCGTCAGCCCTACCGGGGTGGCGTCGTCGAAGATCGCAACGAGCGCGTTGGATTCTCTGTGCCCAGCAACAACTCCAACACCGATCTCAGTCGAGTCAGTCATCGCAAAATCGCTCACCGAGAACCTCGCTCGGAAGGGCAATCACCAGCCAAGTGTTGAAGAATTCCAGCCCCTTCTAACGCGATCGATTCCTACGATTCTTGTGAACCAAAAAAGCCCGCGGCGATCAACGCCACGGGCTTTTTTCTGTTTTTTATCGGCAGTCGATCACTCGAAACAGATTAGCGAATCGGTCCCACGAACAATCAACTTTCCGTTGGCGATTGCCGGTGACCCGAGAACACCTTCCCCCAAATCAACCTCACCAATTTTCTCGCCACGGTCACCCTGATCCTCGATCACTACCCCGACACCTGATTGATCAAAAATATAGAGCCGTCCATTGGAGAGAACCGGCGTCGCCCAAGCGCTTCCCAACCCTGAAATGCGTTCCTGCCAGACCTGAGCACCATCCGCCAAGTTTGCTGCGACCAACACCGACCCCTTCAATGAATAGAGGCGGTCATCTGTGGCAACGACGCTGGCGTTTCGCGGCGACAAGCGGTTGTTTCGCCAGGCAACCTCTGGCGCGGTCGCGCTGGCACCAATGTTCAATGCAACCACTTCATCACTTGGAAGAATCAACAATCCACCGGCAGCCGTGGGCGACGGGATCGCCGATCCACCCTCGTCGGTCGACCATCGTGTATCGCCAGTGCGTGGATCGACGGCAATGACATTTTCCCGCGACTGGATGACGACTTCACTGCGATCATCGGGCCGTCGGATGACAAGCGGAGAAGACCAGTTCGAGTTTTGGGGACGCTTGATCCGCCATAGGTTCTTCCCCGTCTGGGCATCAATGGCGGCGGCAAAGGAATCGCCCTGCGCCTCAACCTGAACAATCACCGCGCCGTCAGCTATCACTGGCGACGACGCCATTCCGACATCGTTGCCAGCTTTGGGGTAGTCGAAGCCGAGACCTCGATACCAGAGCAGCTCTCCGTCAAGCGACAGGCAAACCAAATCGTTGCTGCTAAAGAATGCAAAAATCCGCTCGCCATCGCTGGCGGGGGATGGCGCGGCATTCGCGCTGGTCGGGTGACAAAAAGGGCGTCCGGTCGCTCGAAAGGTTTGCTCCCAACGCAACTCGCCACTATTCAAATCGACCCCACTCACGTGCAGAACTTCCCCGTCCTGCCCGCTGGAGCTGGTCGTGACCACAAGGTCACCGACCACGATCGGACCGGCGACGCTGCGACCGGGCATTTGCAGCTTCCATGCAACATTGCCATCGGCACCCATGTCCAGCGTCGTCGGTGCAGAAGAAGCTGCGGCACTTGTCCCGTCGCCACGGAACCCGAGCCACCCACCGGAACCAACCGTCTCGACGCTGTCCGCACCAAATAGTTGGACCGCCGTCACAGCAGCAAACAACGTCACGAAGAGGCGAACACTGGTTCGAAATGTGGTCAGAGACTGAAACAGCGGCGGACTCGCGATCGACGAATGAGCTTGATTGTTCATGGTTAACCTAAAGGACGAATGATGTATGTATTGAAAGAAAAGAATCGCGTCTTGGCCGCACGAACAGCCACAGGCTATCGCTGGCTGATCAGCCCCTTGCCCGATGGATCCGTGATCCGAAACTGGAATTTCCAGTCTTG
>JBPCVD010000492.1:0-8717 GCA_051010815.1 Rubripirellula sp. | reverse complement strand
CTTCCCGACCGTGAGGATGACGAACGGAAGCGAAACCGTCGACGGGTCGCCCAACTGACCGACAAATACGAGAACGCCAAATTCTTGATTCCGATGGACGCTCAGAAAGATGAGGACATCCAAAGCGTTTTCGATTACACGGCCGAAGAGTTTGGAAAAATCGACTTCCTACTGCACTCGATCGCTTTCGCCGATCGCAACGACCTCGCGCGGGACACGGTCTACACGAGCCGGGACGGCTTCAAATTGGCCATGGATGTCAGTGTTTACACGCTGATCGCCTGCACGGCCGCAGCGAAACCGATCATGAATCCGGGTGGGGCGATTGCAACAATGACTTACTTCGGAGGCGAAAAGTGCGTCCCAGGCTACAACGTGATGGGGATTTGCAAGGCGGCTCTCGAAGCGACCGTCCGTTACTTGGCCTTCGACATGGGGCCCCAAGGCGTTCGAGTCAATGCATTGTCCGCTGGCCCGATTCGCACCTTGGCAGGTCGCGCTGCGGGTGTGGAATCCATGCTTTCGCTTTATGAGCATATGGCGCCACTCGGACGCAACGTCAGCCACGACGAGGTGGGACGCACCGGCGCCTTCCTGCTTGGCGAGAATAGTGAGGGGATCACCGGCGAGATCTTGCACGTCGACGGTGGCTACCACGCCATGGGCAGCCCAGGACGGTTGCTCGACCAGATCAAGAACGCCTAACCTCGCATTTTCACGTCTACCGAACAGCTCAAGGATTCATTCATGGTTCGCACCGAAAGTACGATGTTGCCTCTGGGGACCAAGGCCCCCAATTTTTCATTGCCCGACACCGAGGGCAAGACAGTGCAGTTGAGTGACTACGCCAACAGCAAGTCACTGTTGGTAATTTTCATGTGCAATCATTGTCCCTACGTGAAGCACGTCGCCGATCAACTGAAGCAACTGGCGGACGACTACATGCCAAGAGGTTTGGCGGTCGTCGGTATCAGCAGTAACGATGCCGACAAATACCCGGATGACTCGCTAGAGGCAATGGCCGCAGAAAAGGCGCAACGGGGATACGCATTTGCATATCTTTTCGATGGCACGCAAGAAGTGGCCCAGGCTTACGCTGCAGCGTGCACGCCGGACTTTTACTTGTTCGATGATCAGCATCAGCTTGTCTATCGTGGACAACTTGATGACAGTCGTCCCAAGACTGACATTCCGGTCACTGGTAAGGATCTGCGATCCGCAATCGATGCTGTCCTTGCGGGGAACAGTCCAAACGAACAGCAAACCGCATCGCTCGGTTGCAACATCAAGTGGAAAGAAGGCAACGAACCTAAGTACTTCAATCCACAAGGGACTGCGTGAGCATTCCCTATCTGCAAGAGATGACGCTGCGGCTTGCTGTTGGAGCCGCGCAGCTCGATCCTTCGATACGCGACCCACATGCGCGTTGGCTACTGGACCAGCAACGTAGTGACGGCGGATTCGCTGGCCGTGAGGGTGAAAGCGACCCGTACTACACCGCGTTTGCCCTGCGAGGACTTTGGATACTCGATGCACTGGACGGTGATACCGGTGCACGGGCGGCCGGATTCCTCCGTCAACGGCTGACTCACAAAGAATCGATCATCGATCTAATCTCTTTGATTTTCGCGTCTGCCATCGTTGAACTTGCCGCCGGTGAGGTGGTGATCGCGGACGACGACACCGAGTGGCGCAGCAAGGTTGCCGAACTGCTGTCGACGCTACGGACCGAAGATGGTGGATTCGCGAAGACTCCCGAAGGTCGCGCGGGCAGCACCTACCAGACGTTCCTCTCGCTTCTCTGCCACGAATTGATCGAGGTGCCTGTTGCGAACTCCTCCGGAATCGAAGCGTTTCTAGAGTCACAGCGCCATCAAGATGGCGGCTACTTGGAAATCCGCGCAGCAAAGCGACCGGGCGTGAACCCCACCGCAGCAGCCATTGGTAGCCTCAAGACGCTCGGTTCTCTCCGCCCCGAAGATCATCGTGATACCGCTGATTTCCTGGCGGAGATGCAATCGGACGAGGGTGGATTGACCGCGAACACCCGAATCCCTTTCGCAGATCTATTGAGCTCGTTCACCGGTCTTCTAACGTTGGCCGACCTCGAGGGCCTGTCGGAGGTCAACATCGATGCCGTCAACCGATATGCTTTAACGATGCAATCACCTGGAGGTGGTTTTGTCGGCTTCGCACTCGACCAAACTGCGGACGTTGAGTACTCCTTCTACGGAATCGCAACGCTTGCTCTTTGTCAGCTATGCAAATGAACGAATCCCAAACCGATCACAGCCTTGTCGTCACTTCACTGGCGAAGTCCTTTCCTACCGCCGGTGATCCGCTGCCGGTGCTTGCGGACGTGTCGCTGCAGTTAAAAGGCGGCGATTCCGTCGCCATCGTCGGCCCGAGCGGCAGCGGCAAGAGCACGTTGCTTCAGATCCTGGGCACACTCGATCATCCCGATTCGGGAAGCGTGCTCCTTGACGACTCAGATCCGTTTAGCCTCGATCTGAATGAGTTGGCCCAGTTTCGAAATCGTCATATCGGATTCGTTTTCCAAGACCACCATTTGCTGCCGCAATTGACCGTCATGGAGAACGTGCTTGTGCCAACGCTGGCCTCTGGCAAACCAAGTGCTGATGATCTGGAACGAACCCGTGAGCTGATTGCGTCGGTCGGACTGGCGGACCGACTGGACCACCTACCAAGTGAATTATCGGGCGGTGAACGTGAACGCGTTGCGATCGCGCGAGCGTTGCTCATGCGACCCTCCCTGATTCTCGCCGATGAGCCGACAGGTAACCTCGATCGCCGGACTGCCGATGCCGTCACCGAGTTGCTGCTTCAGTTGCAAGCAGAATCTGGGGCCATCTTGATCACGGTCACCCATAGTGACTCGCTGGCAAGCGTCATGTCGCAACGGAAAGAATTGCTCGACGGGCGTCTCACATAGCCATCGCCCATTAGGCGACGTCACCAAGTTCCAAGCGTTTCCCATATCGACGCAGAACTTGACCACGTAGCTCCGCGAGATCCTCTGCATCCAGCTCCGGATCTTCGTCAATCATCGCTTGTGCCATGCTACGGGCTGCAACCAATGCATCCTGATCCCTTCGCAAATCAGCGATCCTCATCGGCGGCATGCCGCTCTGTTTTCGCCCCAACATGTCCCCCGGTCCTCGCAGCCGAAAATCAGCTTCGGCCAGCTCAAAGCCATCGTCGGTTTGCTCAAAGACCTTCAAACGTTCATTCTCCTCGGGCGATGTGTCTCCGTCGGTGAAAACACAAACGTGACCTTCATGCTTTCCCCGGGAAACCCGCCCGCGAAGCTGGTGGAGTTGAGCGAGTCCGAATCGCTGCGCGCCAAGAATCGTCATCACTGTGGCGTTCGGAACGTCAATCCCCACCTCGATTACCGTCGTGCTCACAAGCACCTGCAGACGTCCCGCAGCAAAGGACTCCATGATGGCCTGCTTTTCGTCGGTTGGCATTCTTCCATGCAGCAGGCCGACTCGGTAATCCGAGAGCGGACCGTTGCACAGGCGTTCAAACTCCGCCTCGACGGACGACACATCTTCGCTGGACTCGTCATCATCGACGACGCTGGAAACCCGAGGTGCAACGACAAATGCCTGTCGCCCCTCATCGATTCTTTGCAGTACGAAACTCCACCAACGATCCTTCCAACCGTCATGAGCCAGGTACGTGTTGACGTTTCCTCGACCGGGCGGCTTCTCGCGAAGTGTGCTCAACTCGACATCGCCGAATAGCGTCATCGCAATGGAACGTGGAATCGGCGTTGCCGACATCACTAAGTAGTGCGGGTCGATACCGCCACTCCGGAGAGCAACTCGCTGGGCTACCCCAAATTTGTGCTGTTCATCAATCACGCATAACCCGAGTGATTTGAACTCGAGGCCCCCATATATCAACGACTGTGTCCCAATCAATAAGTCAACCGCGCCGGCCTCGACCGACTCCGTGATTTCACGACGCTCTCGAGTCGAAAGCGATCCACAGAGCAATCCCACCTTCACACGACTCTCGGATAGCATCTCGCTGAGTGTTCGAAAGTGCTGTCTTGCGAGCACTTCGGTCGGTGCCATCAAGACGGCTTGGTGACCCTTGGCAACGGCCAGCATCATCGCGTAGATGGCAACCACTGTTTTGCCACTGCCAACATCTCCCTGCAGCAACCGATTCATCGGAAACTGACGTGCCATGTCCCGGCTGATCTCCCCAATGACCATTTTCTGATCATTGGTTAGCTGAAAAGGAAAACGATTTACGATTCGAGAATCGATCATCGCGTTCGCTTCGAGCGGAGGTGAGTGCAGGTCCGTCGTCAGTTTTCGTCGCCGCATCGCCAAGGCGAGTTGCATCACCAACAGCTCCTGAAAAACAAGTCTCGTGCGGGCGGCCGACAACGCGAGAGAGTTCTCGGGGAGATGCAATGAGCGGAGTGCTTGGTCGATCGTCAGCAGGTCTCCTTCTATCTCGACACCAACACGCCGTAGAAGCGCCGCACCCTCACGACGCAATCGCTCCGGCATCACCTCCACCAAGTCGCCAGCCAGTCGAGCTGAGGTCTCGGTCACCAAACGTCGAATCTCTGCCTGTTTGACTCCATCGGTGAGCGGATAGACAGGCAGGATCTGAGGCTCGGGTATGTCTTCCGCTTCATCCAGAATCGTGATCTTGGGATGTACGAATTCCATCCTCATGCCGCTCAGCTTCGGCGTCCCAGAGACAATGACGCGACGATCCAACGTCAGCTGCTCTGCTCGAAACGGTTGATTGAAGAACAGAATTCGAACCACGCCAGATTCATTCTGAACCAATGCCGCAAACATCGACTTACCTGGCGATCGGGAGACGAGTTCGGCGTCGGCGATCGTGCCGACCAGGGAAGCCGGCTCTCCCTCCTGCAAGGCATCAATCCGCTCGCTTGGAGCAGGAAATTCGTAGTCGCGCGGGAATAAAAACACGACATCCTGAGCCGTGCGAAGCCCCAAACGCGACAGTCGCTGAGCCCGAGATTTCCCCATCCCCGGCAAGAGCTGGATTGGAGTTGCTAGCGTTAAAGATTCGGCGTCACACCCTTCTTGGTCGACCTGCATTCTTGCTGCTCAGTGCGGTTAATTGGAGATCCAGTGATTTTGGTGGCATGGATCGACTCAATTCTCAATCGTAGCGAACGAAACGATTCAATTCATCTTGAAACGTTTCGCCCCGGTTCCCTAGTCTCCCACAGTTCCAGATCCGAGCGTGGGTCCCACCATGCACCTATCCGCAATCACGTTGCTATGACGCAATCGACGTCCTCGGTCACGCCCACCGTCGGCCCCCTCAAGGTACGAGTGCTTCGCACGCTCGGAAACGGGCGGGCTGCGCGTGCTCAGGCGGTCGAGGCATTCATGCCCGACGGCAGAGTCGTCCAATGCGTAGAAAAGGTCTTTGCACCGGGACTTCTCACCCGAATCATCTATCGTCTTTCGTTTCAGTCGCCCTTCGCCTACCAAAGCAACCGCGACGCCATTCTCGCCTGTTTTTACCGGCGGCGAGTCGCGGCGGCCGTGCTTGCCAACTCCGGCATCGATGCGAAGATCGCGACACCTTTGTACATCCGATTCGACGAGGATTCCCAGGCCTGGGTGCTGGCGGCCGAGTGGATTCAGGGTCGCGGCATCAAACCCGCCCCCGCGGACGGTGCTCGTGTTCGACGGGGTCTTCTGTCTACTCAACCAAAAACGCCACGCGAGCCGGCAGAAATCGACACTCTGGTGTCAACGATGCACCAGCTCGAAGGCATGCTCGACGACTGCGGACTGGTTGGATCGGGATGGCAGGTCGCGCCTCGAGCGCTGGTTTCCACCGCGAATCTGCTCCGCATCGATAATCAGTACACCATCATCGATCTTGAATCGGGAATCCCGGCGGTGTTGGTTCCCCACTATCTGCTCGGTGGCGTTCTGCGTGCCGAACTTCCGCCCTTCGACGATTTGGACGCGGACAAACTTCGGGAGTGGCAGCACAATCACCAGAAGGAACTCGCGTTCCGTATTGGTCCGGCTTCGGCTGAACAATTCGAAAATGATGTTCAGAAATTGATCGCATACACGGGACGCTGGAAAGCGGCGGAACTCGCGTTCTTCCGACGACCTTGGCGTTTGCTCCGTCGTGGGGGAATGCGTGCGTACCAAGAAGAATGTGTGCGTCGTTGGCAACAAGACAAGATCATCGATGCGACGACCGCTGAATCGCTTCCTCAAAGACCTGTTCAAGCTCGATTGATTTGGTACGCAGGTCTGCTCCCGTCGTTCACGGGCCGCTTTTGCTCGCGGGTGTTGGGGCGTGAAGACTACCGCCAGCAACTCAAGCTGTGCATCAGCAATTCTTCCGCAAGGGATGAACGTTGGCGTCAACTGATCGATCGCCATCAACAACGTTGGATAGATGAAGATCGGCTCGCGCCTGGAGCGACCCTGTCGAAACCCCGGTTCATTACGCATTCTGTGATCAAACGTTTGACACCGGTGGGAGTGCATCGCTTTCTGTCCGATCCCAATCGACGGAAAGATCGATTCACCAGTCTCATGCTGCTGATGCTAAGTCCTCGATATCAATCCTGGTTTGGCCAAAGTCGAGTGGAAGCTTCCGTCGACCGTTGGGAAGAACGAGGTCGAATCACGTCCGAGCATGCGAACCTGCTACGCGAGGATCTATCGGGTAACGAAGTTCGAGCCTACACCCGCGGTTTCGGCATGCACTTGGCGCTCAAAGCCTCGGGGCCGTTCATCGCGCCGGCAAAATATGGAGGCTTGGCTGCGTTCATTGCCAGTGGCAATCTGTGGTTCCTGTTGCCACTGCTGTTCACACCCATCTTGCGGTCGATTGTCACCTTGGCAAACTGGTGGACCACCCGACACGAGCACATTCCACACGGCGAGGCACTGGTGATGGGCTTGCTGCCCAACGTGGGATCCTTGGCATTTCCGTTGCAGATGTTTTCCACCCGTCCACGTCTTTCGACCTTCCTGATTCGTGACGCTGCTTCCAAATTGGGGCAGCGTGTACCCATCTATGGTGGCGGCGACTCGCGAACGGAAATCGCTTTGATACGCGGCACCGACTGGTTGGTAGAGATGATGCAAGTGATCTCGACGATCACGCAACGTCTGTGGCCAGTGAGTTCACGGGCCACTCCCAGTCGTCCAGCAACCCTGAAACTCAAACGCACCCGATTGGGACGTTGGATTGATCAACAGGCAGCGTTGCAGATCGCAAAGTCGAGCCATTCTGACGAGGATAATCTCACGGAATCGGTCGATAATTCTCAGCGGGCCGCCTCTTGAGTGCGACTCGTATCGCGACCGTTCACGCAAAAAAGCAGCGGGAGTGTGTGACACAATCCCGCTGCAAATTCGAATCGTTATCCGTCGATCGAGACCGATGGGGTTAACCTAATTCCTAACCCATCTCAATCTCGTAACCCGATCGGTAGGGACGAGAGAGAAATCCGTTGGCCTGATCATCGCCAACGATCTGCTCACTCTTGTCGTCCCATTTTAGATCCCGACCAAAGCGTGCGGAGATTCCCGCCAGGTGGCAGACGTTTAACATTTGCATGTGCGTATGCACGTCTGAGATCGGCTGCTGACGTGTCCGCGTACAGTGCAGGAAGTTCGCCCAGTGTGCCGAGCGCTCGTTGCCTTCCATTGGCATGCCTTTGTATACCTTCGCGATGGCATCTTCCGGCAGCGGATTGTTGGCCAGATCCTCCACGGGCTTTCCAACAAGCTTTTTTCGGTTAACAAAAATGCGTCCACGATCGCCTTCGATCAGAACACCGTTGTCCGTGTCATTGCGGATCACCATCTCGGTACCGCCCGGATAGGCAACGTTGAACTGAAAATTAGTGGCCGTGTTATAGCGGTCATTCTGAACGGCATATCCGTCCTTGAACTCGACGGGATGATCCGCATTCCCACCAATGGAAAGTGGCCCCTCTGTTTGACCGTTTAGCTTCAAAGCCCAGTTACAAATATCGACATGGTGGGCGCCCCAGTCGGTCAGTTTGCCGCCCGAATACTCGTACCACCAGCGAAACTCGTAGTGACAGTTCGTGTTGCCACGCCCCTTGCCATTCTTGCTTCCAAGGAATCGGTAATCGACTTTTGGTGCGGGTCCAAGCCAACGGTCCCAATTGAGATTCTGAGGAACGTCCACAACGGGGATCGATGGACTCGAGGGAGCCGAACCGATCGCAGCCTGAACACGTTTGATTCGACCAAGGCGTCCGTCCGCAACGATTGCCATGGCTTTGACAAACAGCGGGAAGGTACTTCGTTGCTGCGTCCCTACTTGGACGACACGACCTGTCTTCTCCTGCACATTTCGGATGAGCTTGCCCTCATCGATTGTCAACGTCAGCGGCTTTTCGCAGTACACGTCTTTGCCCGCCAACATCGCCTCAATCAGCGGCTTGGTGTGCCAGTGATCAGGCGTTGCCACGTGAATCACGTCGATGTCGTCACGGGCCAACAGGTCGCGATAGTCTTCGTACAACTCGGCCTTGCCACCACTCATGTTCTTGTTGGAACTTTCAGCGCGGCCCTTGTCCACATCTGAAATCGCTACCACATCCACCCATTGTTTTGCTGCCCGCATGTTCCCATTTGCCATGCCGCCGGCACCAATCACGCCAAGCGTGACAC
>JBPCVD010000491.1:0-8681 GCA_051010815.1 Rubripirellula sp. | reverse complement strand
TCGCGTTCGGGCCACTCCTCCATGTCGGGAAGTGGGGAGACAATCTTTTCAGTCGATGATTCATCCTCTTCCTCGAAAGCACCAAACAAGCTCGCCTGTCCGCTCTTCTTGTCGGCTTGAACTGCGGCGCCAGCCTGGACGGCTCGTTCGATGACCGAGGCGAGTTGGCTTCGGTGAGCCTCGAATCCATCCATTGCCCCTGCCTTGATCAATGTCTCAATGGCAGTCTTGTTACAGGCGGCTGGATCGACACGTTCGCAAAAATCGAAGATGTCCTTGAAGGGACCGTTCTTTTTACGTTCCTGTTCGATCGAGACTGCCGTGGCTCCGCCGCAACCCTTGATCGCTGACATCGCAAAGTGGATTTTCCCATCGGCCACCGAAAAATCCGCGGCGCTGGAATTCACATCGGGCGCAACGACCTCGATTTCCATCCGCTCGCAATCCTCCATGTGCTCCACCAACGCGTCCTTTCGCTTAAAGTTGCGGCCCGAGATATCACTCGACAGGAGCGCGGCCATGAACTCGACTGGGTAGTGTGCTTTCAAGTACGCCGTTTGGTAGGCGACCAGCGCGTAGGCCGTGGAGTGGCTCTTATTGAAACCGTACCCGGCAAACTTGACGATCAAGTTCCAAATATCATTCGCATCTTTTTCCGCCAAACCATTTTCAACCGCCCCGACAATGAATGCGTCGTGGTTTTGGTTGATCAGCGATTCCTTCTTTTTGCTAATCGCCTTGATACAGGTGTAAGCATTGGCCAACGGAATCTTTCCGAGACGATTCAAGATTCGCATGACCTGTTCCTGATAGACCATGATCGAGTTGGTCTCTTCAAGAATCTCCTTCAACACCGGATGCTTGTACTCGGGCTGTTGACGTCCATGCTTGATGTTGACGTAGTCATCAACCATGCCGCCTTCCAGCGGACCGGGTCGGTACAACGCGGCGGTGGCAATGATGTCGGTGAAATGATCGGGCTTCATTCGCAATAGCAGATCGCGAATACCACCCGACTCAAGCTGAAAGACTCCTTTCGTTTCGCCACGCTGAAGCAAAGCGTAAGACGCTTTGTCATCGAGTGGAAACTTGAGCGGATCAACGGCTTCCCCGGTCGTCTGCTCGATCAGTTGGACGGTCCGACTGAGGATGGTCAGGTTGCGAAGCCCGAGAAAGTCCATCTTCAACAAGCCGGAAGCTTCCACGTCTCCCATTGACCATTGCGTGATCACATCTTGCTTGCCGGGCACTCGTCCCAACGGAACGTATTCCGTAAGTGGTTTATCCGCGATCACCACCGCAGCGGCGTGTGTGCCCACGTTCCGCGCCAAACCTTCGATCTTCATCGCCAGGTCGAGAAGTTCGCGAACCTCTGGATCGCCGTCGTAGACCATCTTCAGGTCGGCGCTCTTCTCCAGCGATTTCTTGATCGTGATCTTCAGCTCATCCGGCACCATTTCGGTGATTTGATTCACACGCGAAAGTGGGACCCCAAGGGCTCGTCCCGTGTCTTTGATCGCGGCGCGGGCCGCCAACGTTCCGAAGGTTCCGATCTGACAGACCATTTCGCTGCCATAACGTTCTTTGACGTAATCAATGACTTCGATCCGCCGCTCTTTTTCAAAGTCGATATCGATATCTGGCGGCTCGGTCCGACTCTCATCGAGAAATCGCTCGAACAGCAGGTCGTATCGCAAAGGGCAAACGTGCGACAGATAGAGTGCGTAACAAACAATGGCCCCCACCCCACTTCCACGTGCGGTGGCGGAGATCCCGATGCTGCGGGCGTGGTTAACGAAGTCCCAAACGATAAGAAAGTAGGTCGGATACCCGAGCGTTTCGATCACACCGAGTTCGCGATCGAGCCTAGCCATGACCTCGTCGCTTAACTCATCATTCAGCAAACGCTCCTC
Source organism: Rubripirellula sp. (assembly GCA_051010815.1). Lineage (GTDB taxonomy): Bacteria > Planctomycetota > Planctomycetia > Pirellulales > Pirellulaceae > Rubripirellula. Next base: position 6,768 of record JBPCVD010000491.1, on the reverse strand, counting down.
ATCGTCTTCGTAGCGTTCCTTGAGACCCTGAATACACAGCTCTCGCAGGTAGTCAATCGGCCGCTTTTGCTCGGGGCACTCGAACGACGGGAAGTAGTACTTCCCTAATTCCAAATCGATGTCAACGGAATCCGCAATTTCCTGACTCCGCGAAACGGCATCCTCCAGCCCAGGAAACTTTTCATACATCTGCTCCGGACTACGAAGGAAGAACTGATCGTTCTCCATCTTCATCCGGGAAGAATCGGTTCGAAATCGCCCCGTGTTGATGCACAGCATGATGTCTTGTGCTTCTGCGTCTTCCGGGTCGACGTAGTGTGTGTCGCTGGTCGCGACTAACGGCAGCCCCATTCGATTGGCGATCTCAACCGCATTTTCCAATTGCGCTTTCTGAATATCGACATCGTTGTTCATGATTTCGATGAAGTAGCGATCATCAAAAACGTTGTGGAACCAACCTGCGATATCTCGTGCCTCTTTTTCTACTTCCGCCGTGTCGATGCCCTTTATCACCGCCCGGCTGAATTCGCTGCTGACGCAACCGGAAAGACAAACGATTCCCTCGTTGTACTTCTCGAGAATCTCTTTATCGATTCGTGGCTTAAAGTAAAAACCCTCCAGCGATGCGGCGCTTGCAAGCTTGATCAGGTTTCGAAATCCCGTGCGATTTTTGGCCAGCAAAGTGAGGTGATAACTGGCGGCCTTGCTGCTACTGGCACCTCCTTTTTCGAATCGGCTTCCGGGTGCAATGTATGCCTCGTAACCAATGATCGGATTGATGCCCGCACTTTTTGCTTTGCGGTAGAACTCCAGTGAACCGTGGAGATTTCCGTGATCGGTCAACGCGAGCGAGTTCATGCCGTGGTCCACGCAGCGATCGACAAGCCGCCCAATGTCACCCGCTCCGTCGAGCAGGCTGTAATGACTGTGACAGTGCAGATGCGTAAATGGACGGGCCGGTGCGATTGGAGCAGATTCCGTCGTTGTCTCAGTCATCGGTCATCCTTGCTTGGCTAACGCCGCAGTGGAACGGGCGGTGGTATCGGTTCAGATTCGGCGGTATCCGCATGCGTCCCTGAGGGACAGTAAATCACGCTCGGCAATCAGCTCGGCATTGGCTGAGGAGAGCCCGGGAGCGGACGGACGCGAACGCCTGGCGAGAGTTGGCGGACTCATCAGGCAACGGAACCAGAACGGCGTTAGCGTACCGCGCCGCGCCGCTTTCGCAATCGTTCACTCGGCTACTCTCAGGAAGCTCCGTCCAGGCTGGGTCGCAACGCTTGTGGGGGCGATCACTTAGGACGAAAGGGGCCGGTTGGCCAGCCCGGCAGAGGAAGGCAGTCGCGGTGCGAAAAACCTGACTGGGGTCCAAAAAACACAGAGCGACACTCGCGAAACACAGAGCAACACTCGCGCGAATCTTCGTACACGTGGGCGATCTCTCGCGACGTTGGTTCGGGCTCCGCGATCGGTTAGCTTGGTCTTTTCCAGCAAACGTATCTGCCATGGCCAATCCCTACCAAACGCCGCAGACCACTTCCGAGCCGATTCCCGGCCGCAGTTCGAGTCCCATCCTGAAGGTGTTCGCCGCACTCGCGGTCGGCGTCGGCACTCTCGGGTTTGGCTATGGTTGCTTGATCATGGGTTTCGCGATGCTCTGGTGGGACTCGAAATCGACGACCTCCGTGCCTCGCGGGCTGATTCTTCTCCTGGGGTTCATCATCCTGTCCTTCGGTGCCGGACTGGGCTTGGGAGGGGTAGGCCTATGGTCTGGTCGAACCCGCTGGAGCGCCACCGGCGGGCTGCTCGCGACGATTGCGATTTCAGCATATTTGGCGATCGTCTTCTTGATGTAAAAGACCGGCAGCGGATGCCGCTTTTCTGAGTGCAGCGTTTTTATCGATTTGTAGGGTCAGTGGCGTATTCTTTGGTTCTTGGTGTAAGCTAAGGGCGTTCTTCAACCCCTGTTCCTTCGGCCCCCTCCGGCAGAGGAATACCTGCCCATTCTCCTACCCCGGATCGCGTGTTTCGTGCTAAAGCTGCTTCTGATTCCGCTACGTCTTTCTGTTGGCTGGGGACTGTCTCCACGTCTACTGGGCTTGATTGGTGCCACCATGTTGGTGCTTCTGCGAGTTTCCATCGGCTGGCATTTCTACAGTGAAGGCGTCGATAAACGGGACGCAGGTAACTGGAGTGCGGCTCCCTTCTTCGCGAATGCGAAAGGTCCGTTTGCGGAGGACTTTCGCAAACTGGTTTGGGATGCCGACGGCTCCTTTCGCCTCAACAGGGATGCAACGATGCAGAGCTGGGCGGTTTTCCGCGATCAGATCGGAAACCATTACGGATTTGACGAAAATCAGAAACGCGAAGCTCAGCAGAATTACGCCAAGGCGGTGGAACAGTACGACTGGGTGATCGCGGAAAACGCGACGGAGCTGGAAGAGTTTTCGCTTGGGCGCGAGCGAATCAAGATGCTCGAAACGGATCTGCAAGAGAAAGAAGTGCGCGACGGTGTGGCGAGCCTGGGCGGCCAGCGGGATACGATTCGCCGCGAATGGACACGCAAGGCAGCTCCCGCCCTGAAACAAATCGATTCGATCTGGGCGAACTACGAGGCAACGCAAAACGGCGTGGCCAATAGCGAGCAAAGTGCGGCAAACCCCTCGATGCACCTTGTGAGACCTCGGACCGCGAGAGTCGACACCAGCGTGATCGACGGCATGGTCCCCTATTTCGACATCGCAATCGGGCTTTGTTTGCTGCTGGGATTCTTCACGCCGGTCGCAGCGTTGGCTGCAGCTGGGTTTCTCGGTTCAGTTTTTCTAAGCCAATATCCACCGTCGACCGGCCCCAGTTCAAGCAATTATCAGCTAATCGAGTGCATGGCCTGCCTCGTTTTGGCAGGAACTGGCGCGGGACGCTTCGCCGGACTCGACTATTTCCTTCATTTGATCGTACGGAAAGTATGGGGCAGCCCCGTCGAACCGGCCTAGGGACGATCGGTCGCGTTCTCCGCCACTCAACTGCACAACCTCCCCACCTCCAACGCACTGGACATCACCATGGTCGATAAACTCTCCGCCGATCAACGCGAAGTCGGCGAACACAACTATTATTCCGCCGTCGGCAGCTACTACGACGTCAATCGCCGTGACTTTCTTCGTGGAATTGTCGCCGCCGGAGCAGTCAGTGGTGCCGGACTCGGCGCCGCCTACTTTGGATACGGACGGGTCAATGATCCCGTTCGTGTCGCCGTGATCGGAACGGGCGATGAAGGCAACGTCCTGATCGGCGGATGCAACCCAGATTACGTCGATGTCAAAGCGATCTGCGACATCCGCCCATTTGGCCAACACCGCGCCTTTCATGGTGACTGGTCCAGCCCATCGGCGTTGGGTCGCCGACCCGGCCTGATCAGTGTGGCTGGCTACGCGGATGAAGCGGAAGCTCGACGCAACGTGAAGGTCTACGACGGCAGTAACGGCGGCATCATGGCCTGCCTGGATGATCCGGATATCGAAGCGGTGATCATCGCTCTTCCGCTGTGGCTACATGCTCCCGTCGCGGCCTTGGCAATGGAGCGAAAGCTGCACGTCCTGACCGAGAAGCTGATGGCACACAACGTGGCACAGTGCAAAGTGATGTCGCGAATGGCGGCAGAGCTGAAGGATCCCGGTGGAAACCCACTTCACTTGGCGACAGGTCACCAACGTCATTACAACGTCAAATATGACAACGCCATCAACCTGATCCGCTGGGGGCTGCTGGGACAGTTACACCACATTCGCGCTCAATGGCATCGGGGCAATCTCCCTGGTGGTGACAGCTGGAAGATGCCGATCCCGGGCGGTGAGAAAGACGCCAATGGCAAGATGTTCGACAAGATTGCTGGCGACATTCGAAACCGCGAGAATCAGCTCAAAACGGCGACCAATCCGGATGACATCGTTCGTCTGCAAGCCGAACTGGCACAACTCCAAGCTTGGGATGCGGACAAGAACGTCGATCCGTCGGAATTCGGTTACACCGACTTCACGGCTGACGGCAAAGTCTTCACCTCCATGGATGAACTGCATCGCTGGCGTCTATTCAATCGAACCGGTGCCGGCTTGATGGCTGAACTGGGCAGTCACCAGTTGGACGCCGTCAGCATCTTCCTCAGCTCGCTTCGCAACGACGGCAAAAAAGTCCATCCGCTGAGCGTGCACGCCGTCGGTGGGCGTCACATCATGCCTCTGGATCGCGACGCAGGTGACCATGTTTACTGCATGTTCGAATTCCCCGGACCTGAATACGCGGAGTCATTCGATCTCGGTTACTACGACCGCGTGGAAGATTATCCCTCAAGCGTGCGAAACGATAAGACCAAGCAATGGGATCGCACAGGACCACTCCCAGGTTACGAAACCGACCCCAACAAGAAAGTTGTCGTGACGTATTCGTCGATCAACGGCAACGGTTTCGGCGGCTGGGGTGAAGTCGTGATGGGCAGCAAAGGAACGCTGATCCTTGATAAAGAAACCGATGTCCTGCTGTATCGCAACAGCGACACCAGCAGCAAGGTAGGTGTTGCCAAACAAGACGGCGGCTATGTGCTGGACACCAGCGCCAGCGGCGACTACGCCGCTCCGGTCGCCCAAGCAGCCGATGCAGGTCCGGTAAGCCGCGGCTACCGCGAGGAGATCGAGCATTGGGCGTACTGCATTCGCAATCCTGATAAGGAAAACCGCCCGCGTTGCTATCCGGAAGTCGCGATGGGTGACGCAGTGATCGCATTGGGCACGAACGTCGCTCTCAAGAACGCTGCGGAAGGTAAAGGTGGTTACCTTCAGTTCAAAGAAGAATGGTTCGACGTCGACAACGACGCCACGCCGGACGAAAGCGATATCGCGAAGGAAACCGAATTCATGAAGAAACCTGTCGCTTAGCGAGGACTAGAATCGTCCAACGAAAAATGGCGTGTGGAAATGTTTCCACACGCCATTTTTTTTGGTTCATTATCACCGCTGAAGATTCAGCGGCCAATCTGCAAAGCCGAAAGCAAACGGCTCGCGGATTACTCCGCAGCAGGAGTTTCGGTCACAGGAGTTTCAACGCCTGTGGTCACGTTGCTATCGGTAGCCGTGACATTCGAATCGGTCGACGCGGGCGCGGCGGTTGAAGTTGAAGTGTCCACGCTCGTTGGTGCAGGTGGTGCACAGCCGAACGTGAAGGCAACAACGAGGGCAGCGAAGGTCAAAGCAGCTTTGGTCACGGGATAGAACTCCGGAGGCGGGTATGGGAAAGGTCTTTGAATTGTTAGCGAGGAGGACCGCGTTGGCCATCCTTACCCTAACAGTGGAATCAGAATCGCAAGAAATGAAAGGGGACGATCGAAATAATCGTCCCTTCCGGCCTATAAGGGGGTGAACCTGGGCAACATTTGCGGCTCGACGTCGAGGGACGACACATTGGGCTCCGATGCAACTTCTAGGGAAACAACCTCCCTCCTCTAACTCCCTGCGTGGTAAGCCATGAAAGTCCGTCGAATCCTTTCGGTCGCCGCCGGCATTTCTGCCGTCACCGGCAGCCTCATCTCCGCCTCCAACGGCCAGGAGCCGATCGCGGCTCAACCCCCTGTCATCAACGAAATCATCGTCACGCAAGAAGCGATTCCCGTTGAGCGTCCAGCCTCCATTTTTGACGCTCCGCTGCAAGCGGCAGCCGTCCAAAGCCAGTCGGACGTGCGAGCATCGAAGCAATCCGTCGCAGAGCTGAGGCAAGCGCGTGCTCTGTACCGCGCGAATCAGCGGGTCGCTCGGCTGGAACACAATTTGTGGATGGGCCACGAGCCATTGCGACCACGTTGGAATTCGATCCCGATGATGAGCAGTCGCTATACCAACCGACGTGTTTACGTCCCCGTCTATGTCTACCCTCGCTAGACGCGGCACCGAAGCATTGGAATCCCGTTCGCGTCACCGCCAAGACGACGCGAACGGCGGATAGAAGCCGGACCGACAGACGGATGCCTGTCGACATCTTCCGCCCACGCTCGTGAACGATCTAGCGAGCCCCGTTCGCGTCAAGTGCCGCTTTCGCGTCAAGTGCCGCTTTCGCGTCAAGTGCCGGCGCGAGGGCCTTCGGCATGGCGGCTCCGCTGGTCGCACGCCATGATGCCAACTTCTTGCGTAGCGTCTCCGCTCGCCCCGGTCTTTGCTCGGCCAAGTTCTTAGACTCGCCGATATCGACACTCAGGTCATAGAGTTCGAGCGACCCATCGTCGAACCGTTCGATCAGCTTTTCGTCGCCCACACGAATCGCGCTGCCCAAACGATTGCTCCGATGAAACGCATAGTTCGGATAGTGAAAGTAGATGGCCTCGCGATCGATCGAATCGCCTTTCAAGAGCGGTAACAGACTGACGCCATCCTGCGGCATGGAGGGCGTTGGTTGTAATGCGGCGGCCTCAAGCAATGTGGGATAAAAGTCCATGCTGATTACGGGCGTCGAACAGATTCGTCCCGCGTCCGCTTTGCCAGGCCAACGAATGATCAGCGGCACTCGGATGCCACCCTCATACAAGTAACCCTTGGCTTCACGCAGCGGCGTCAAATCAGAGACGCCACCAAAGGCGCCGTTGTCGGACGTAAAAATCACCATCGTCTGGTCCTCAATCCCGCGTTCTTCGAGCGTTTGAAAGATCCGCCCCAACGATGCATCCGTCGCCTCAATCATTGCTGCATACCGCGGATCCAGTCGCCCAAGGTCATCGCGTGCTTTGTACTT
>JBPCVD010000490.1:0-3252 GCA_051010815.1 Rubripirellula sp. | reverse complement strand
CATCGACCATCCGAGAGAGACGCATCCAATGCAAGGGAATGGACTTGTCGCCAGCGTCCTTCAACTTGACAAACGGCGGATGGGGAAGCCAGTTAGCCACTCCGGCCAGATTGGCCAGCAATGGCAGCGCGAGGCGTCGGCATCCGATCGTGGCGCTAACGGGATTGCCCGGCAATCCCATTAACAGTTTCCCGTCTTCTGTTGCAGCGCCGAGAACTGGTTTCCCCGGTCGAATCGGTAAGCCGTGAAAAACGACGTCTCCACCGATGTCGCGAATCACATCCGGAACGTAGTCGTAGTCACCCATCGATACGCCTCCCGTCATTAGGATGGCGTCGCAGGACTTGAGACGCTCCCGCAGCGTATCCGTCAGGACTGAGCGATCGTCGATGCAATGTTCAACCGCGACAATGGAGATCCATGGAATAACTTTTAGAAGTGCCGTGAGCGAGTCGCGATTGCTATTCCTTAATTGCCATGGCTGCGGAGTTGTATCGCCAAACAGACCAACCTCGTCACCAGTCGTCAGGATCGTGACTCGCACAGGTCGAAAGACATCTGCTGTCGAACATCCGAAGTTCGACATCGTCGCCTGATGCGCGGCATGGATCTCGATTCCAGGCGATAGGACGGTTTCAGCCTGCTTCGCGTTCTCACCCGCACGGCGTATGTGTAACCCTTTGGTTGTACCGGACGTGGCAGGAAGGAGTCGAATCTCGGACTCAGTCTCCTGTGTGTCTTCTCTTTTGACGACCGCTTCACAGTCGGCGGGGACGATGGCTCCCGTAAAAACTCGAACGGTACCTTGGGCGGGCATGTCGACTGGAGGCGAGCCTGGTTTGCATTCGCCCACGACTGGTAAGGGGGCATCGCTGCCGATGTCAGACAGTCGGATTGCGTAGCCATCCATCGCGGATACGTCCGCTGCCGGGCTGTCCCTGTCAGCGACGATAGCTTGGGCTAACACGCGTCCAACCAAATCCGTTTCTGCGTGCTGAATGCTAACCGGTTGAAGTTTGCTTGCGAGTGCGCGGAGGGCATCGTTGGGATGGTCGTATTTCATCGGCTCTCGGAAATGCTCGGTGCCTTGAGGCGGTCGTGTCGATTTCGCCCCACCAGCGGTTCAATGACTCTCGCGAAAGTTAGGTGATCTATTCGAGCGTTACAACCGCCGAAAGAAGTCTCGGGGCAAGCGACTCTACTCGTCACGAACAACATTCTCGGCTTGCTGAATTTTGGTCGGCAGTCCTCGGATGGCATGGTCATGCAAAGCGAATCGCTAAAGATGGTCCTCGGGCTTGTTGACATTGTGGCACGCCGATGGCGAGAGGGGGACTTCGATCGCCGTCTGTGTCTTCAGCCATTCGACGAGGCTGCGGTCATTGCGGGCGTGGTTGGCAAGTGACTCTGCATGTGAGACCGGGTAGACGGCGACGAGAGGTTGGATCTGGCCATTCGATTCTTCTCTCCCGCAGCAGAGTTGCTGGTGCATTGCCCAGGCTTGCTGCAAGCGTTCCAAATCTTCGGAGGACAAGTAGGGCATGTCGACGGGCGTCACTAGGCAGGCTGCGAAGCCCTTTTGATCCGCAAATGCTAACGCTTGCAGAATACCGACAATGGGACCTTCGTGGGCGACGGGGTCTTCCAGAACCGGCACGTCAACGGTCGACGAGAAACTTCCGGCGATGCAAACCTCTTCGCACAGCGGGCGAACACGCTCGATGGCGTGGCTGACGAAAGTGCCACCCTCGGGATGCGCGAGTGTTGCTTTGTCGCGTCCCATTCGAGACGATCGGCCGCCACAGAGAACAACGCCCAGGAGTCTTTGCATCGCAGGCTAGACCGTATGCTTTTTGAGCACATCTTCGACCCACGATCTTGAACGCATCATCGTTGGGAAGCCCGTGGTCGGCGCCGACAGAATCGCGACGTGTCTCAAGTCATCCGGCGCACATCCAGCCTCCAACGCTTTGCGGCAGTGTGAGTGCGCTGCACCCTCCAAACCCGCCCCGATTGAGATGGCTAGCTTTACCAACGAGACTTCGCGAGCTGAAAGGGGACCCGCTTCGCGAGCAGCCTGCCCAAATGATTCATAGGCCTGCATCAGCTCCGGATGTGACTGGTGCATCTGTTTGTATGGTTTCGGAATCATTGGTTTGCCTTTCGCAATGCTTCAATCATGGAGTCGATGGTGTAGGGATCAGCCTCGACCGCGACCTGGTGCCCGAGGCGCGTGATGACTTCGGAGGTCACTGGGCTCAACGTTGCGATTCGCATTTTATGAAGGTCCTTTCCGAACATGCGAACGACGCATTCGGCCGTGGCGCTACTGGTCACAGTGATCCAGTCGATTTTGCTCTGTGCCGCCAATGCGGCGACTGTCGGATCACACTCGCGGACGTCGGTGTGTTCGTAAGCGGTCGCCTGTGTGACGTTCGCGCCAGCCTCCTTCAATCGGTCGACTAAGACGCTGCTGCCCCGGCTCGCACGAACGACCAGAATTTGTTTGCCACTGGCGCCCGCGGCCAGTTCCTCAGCGAGCACATCACCTCGGAAGCTGGAGGGCGTCACATCCGAACGCAGGTGATAGTTGGCGAGAGTCTCAGCGGTCTTGCTGCCGACACATGCGATTTCGATGCCCGCCAAGGACCTTGAGTCGAGTCCCCGTTTCGACAGACGATCCAGGAAGTAGCGAACACCGTTGTGGCTGCAGAAGATGAGCGTATCAAACTCGGCGAGACGATCAATCGCGCGATCGACCGGCCCCCAATCACGTGGTGGTTCAATGCGGATCGCGGGTTGTTCCAGTACGGTCGCCCCCAGATCACGAAGCGGAGCCGCGAGCGTTTCGGCCTGTCCGGCCGGGCGAGTTACTAGGACGGTTTGCCCAAAAAGAGGTCGATCCTGCAACCACGCCATCGTGTCGGCCAATTGCGTCACCGCTCCCAAAATCACGATCACCGGCGGCCGAAACTTGCTTGCGGGCGTAAGTTGCTCGGCAACCTCATCCAATCGACAGTGAATGGTTTGCTGATCAGGAAGACTGCAACGCCTTATCAGAGCCGCAGGAGTGTCAGCCGGCTTTCCGGCATCAAGCAACGCACGGGTCCAAATGTCGACGGTTGTGACCCCCATGTAGATGACCAGCGTGCCCGGGAATCTCGCGAGGGCGTCCCAGTCCAGCGCCGATTCCGGCCGAGCCGAACCTGATGAACATCGAGGGGCTTCCGGCAAATTCGTTCGCCGAGAAAC
>JBPCVD010000489.1:0-30966 GCA_051010815.1 Rubripirellula sp. | reverse complement strand
CAGTGGTGCAGTCCTGGTTCCAGGGAAAGGCGAAGAAAGCCTGCTAGTGCAGAAGTTGCGTGGTTCCGTTGGGGAGCAGATGCCAGCGGGTGGTCGCCCAGCGCTATCGGAAGAATCGATCAAGCTGATTTCGACTTGGATCGACGAGGGCGCGACGCTTGACGGTGCAAGTGAGAATCAGCCGCTACGGGTCATGAGCCAATTGGCCTGGGCAGCCTCGGCGACGCCGGAACAACTCAGTGAGCGACGCCAACAGATTGCGGACAAGAACATGAAACTGGTCGTTGCTTCCGGCGGCGACATTGAGTCCAAGACGACGGAGCACTTCTTTGTGGTGGGATCGGCCGCCCCTGCGACGATCGAGTTGGTCGCCAAGTTGGCCGAGGCTCAAATGAAGACGGTCAAGACGGTGGTGTCGGGCGATGGTGGTGAGGGATTCTTTCACGGGCGGGCCACGATCTTCGTGATGCCCAAACGCTACGAATACAGCGAATTTGCCAAGATGGTCGAAGGCCGCAGCCTGCCATCGGATTGGAGCAGTCATTGGAAGTTTGACGGGATCGACAGTTACGTGTCGCTTGTGGCTACCGACCGTGACGACGATGACGCGATTGAAGGGAGACTGACAGCGCCGCTGGTGAGTCTCGCTGTGGCAACGCGTGGAGGAGATGTGCCACGTTGGTTTGCCGAGGGTGCGGGCGCCGTGACCGCCAATCGCCAAGGGAATTCCCGCGATCGTGACGCGCGAAGACAAACCGAACAAGAGATGTCCGAAGCGCTGGCCGCGATGGGGAACGCGAAACAGTTCCTCGATGGCAAACTGACGCCTGAGCAGACTGATCGATTGGGGGCAGCGATCTTGAGCTCGATGCTTGATCGTGGCCAGCGAAGGAGTTTCGACGGATTGCTTCGAAACCTTGATGCCGGCAAGTCATTCGATCAAGCGTTCGCGGAATCTTTTCGAGCGACGCCGACTCAGTTCGTCGAAACCTGGATCCGATGGGCTCGCGGCGGTTGATCTTTTGTGCGGCTGAGCATGCGGTCACGCTACGAGCTTCGGGTGTGACGAGCTGTCAGCGCGTTCGAGTCGACATGTCGGCCCAGATTTGGCGACTCACCTGCCCCTTCGAATTGGTGGGAATGGCCCGCGTTTCGGGACCAAATTGGGATGGAACGCTTTGAGATGGCTCGCCGCTGGTCCCTGAGAAGAGAGACCGCTGGTCCCTCAGTCGCAAGCTGGCGTCCGGGCCGAAAGAGTGCTCGTTTGCGGATTGGTCGTGCATCCGCGTCCAGCGAATCTCCATGCTTCCGCAGACAGGTGTGAACCTTGCGGGCCAAGAAGTGCTCCACCGTCATGCAGCGTCGACGCCAAATTCGAGCGGGAACCCTGGTGACATCCGATTCGGACGACGTTCTGATAGTGGCCCGCATCGTGTGGAGGGGAGCGAGCATCGCGCCGACGAAACGGCGGAACCGAATTGAACCAATACACGTCCAAACTAATGCGAATAACCCGGGTGGAAGAATGATTGTTGTAATGGAGTCCAATGCGACCGACGAACAAGTTGAGGCTACGGTCCAACGAGTCGAGAGCATGGGGCTAAAAGCGAATGTGATTGTTGGTACGGAACGCACCGTTGTCGCGGCGATTGGCGACAAACGTGAGCACTTCAAAGAGTCGCTCGAGAGTGGCGAGGGAGTTTCCGCGGTCGTGCCGATTGTCGCACCCTACAAAATGGCCAGCCGGGAAGTGCGGGAGGAAGCGAGCCAAATCCGTGTACTCGACTTCGTCGCAGGTGGCGGCGAGGTTGGTTTCGTCGCGGGGCCCTGCAGCGTCGAAAATGAGGATCAAATTTTGAAGACGGCACGTGCCGTCAAGGCTGCAGGGGCGACCGGACTACGTGGCGGAGCCTTCAAGCCTCGCACGAGTCCCTACAGTTTCCAAGGTCTGAAGGAAGATGGCCTGAAGATGCTGGCCGCGGCGCGCGACGAGACGAACCTGGCGATCTTCACCGAAGTGATGGGCACCAGCGATGTCGAGCTTGTCTCGCGATACGCCGATGTGTTGCAGGTGGGTGCTCGAAACATGCAGAACTATCGACTGCTGGAGGCGGTGGGTGCTTCGGGCAAGCCAGTACTGCTCAAACGTGGGCCGTCGGCGACGATGGATGAGTTTTTGCTAGCCGCGGAATACATTCTCAATGAGGGCAACGACCAGGTCATGCTATGCGAACGCGGCATTCGAACCTTCGAAGGGCATACGCGATTCACGTTGCCGCTGGCGAGTGTCACCTACCTTCATCGGAAGACCCACTTGCCTGTCATCATTGATCCAAGTCACGGGACCGGTCACACCTACATGGTGCCTGACATGTCGGTTGCAGCCGTCGCCGGTGGGGCGGACGGGCTGATCATCGAGGTCCATCCCGATCCAAGTACCGCGCTGAGCGACGGCTATCAGTCGCTGACATTCGACGACTTCGGTCGCACGATGAAACGGTGCAACGCCGTCATCGATGCGCTTCGTTCCGTAGATGCGTAAGGAGACGAATTGATGTCAGCTCAAGATCGGACACTGGACCAGTACCAGCAGTTCATGCGGATCAATGCCGCCGCAAACCTGTTTCGAAGCGCTCGTGAAGTCGGATTACTTCGGGAATTGCGTGAGGGGCAGCGGACGCTCGAGCAGCTTTGCGAGGCGCTTTCTCTGAAACCGGAGGCGACCCGCTTGATGATGGATGCCTTGGTGGCGACCAGCATCATCGAAAAATATGGTGACGATTTCGCCTTGTCTCGCGTCGCGCACCTGCTCTGCGAATACGACGAGGACCTGGGGGACCAGTCGTGGCAGCGATTGCCCGCCCAGCTTCGCGGCGAGGCCCCGCCTATCGACGACCAGTCGTATCTCGATTCGGTCGCTGCGACGCAATGGATTCACACTCCGTCGGCAATGCAGGCGGCGGAAATCCTTGATCTGGGCGGCGAAGATGAGCTTCAAGGGCCAAGCATTTTGGACCTTGGCTGTGGCTCGGCCGTCTGGAGTTCTGCGATGGCCCATCGCGATCCTAAGGCCGTGGTCACGGCGGTCGACAGCGAGGCGGCCTTGAAGGCTGCGAAGAGCACTGCGGACTCAATCGGACTCGGCGACCGCTTCCAGGTCATTGAGGCCGATTCAGGGCAAGTGGAGCTGGCAGAGGCCGCCTACGACATGGTCGTCCTGGCTCAGCGATTGAGTCGCCTCTCGTCGGACGCGGGCCGAGAATTGTTGACGAGGGCGATTTCAGCCGCCAAGCCGGGCGGAAGACTGATCGTGATCGATTTGTTTCGCGGGCCAACGACGCCCAATATCTCCGAGTGCATCGAGGCCCTGATGCTGGAGCTCAACACCACCGACGGAAGCATCCGAACCATGCAGGAGATCCAAGATGAGCTGCAGGAGCTGGGCCTCGAGCAAGTTCAGTTCACTTTTTTGGCCGATAGCCGGGTCAACATGGGAATGGCGGTGGGAACCCGCCCGCTCGATTCCGTCTGAAAAGGGGCGGAATCACGGAACTGAGCACGATTTTGGATGCTTTTGCAAAAACCGTGCCTCCCTGCGTTGACGAAATCGGCTTGATCTTTCTACGATACGCGGCTCGAAATCAACCTTTGAACCAGACCGGACGAAACAGCGATGGCTGTCCCCAAACGCAAACATTCCAACAGCCGAACGGGTAAGCGACGCTCTCACGATCACGTGAAGAAGCGTCAAATCAGTTACTGCCCGCAGTGCAGCAACGCAGTGCCAACCCACACGATCTGCCCGAAATGCGGGTATTACCAGGGTAGGACTGTCGTCGAGCACGAAGAAAGCTAGCGGCGTTTCTCAGTGATGAACTCCGTCGGCATCCTTTTTCCGGGACAGGGTGCACAGTCTGTCGGCATGGGCCGCTGGTTGTGCGAATCGTTCCCCACGGCCCGATCCCTTTTTGACCAGGCATCTGAGATCCTGGGGTATGACCTTGCGCAGCTTTGCAAGGACGGTCCCGAGGATCAGCTCAATGCCACTGAATACAGCCAACCGGCGCTCTTTGTCGTCGGAGTTGCCGCCGCTTCTGTGCTCCGCGAGGAGCATCCTGAGCGAGTCGACGCCATCAAGGCGGCGGCGGGGCTGAGCCTGGGAGAGTACACCGCAGTCTGCTTCGCGGGCGGGCTTGAGTTCGCTGATGGTGTCCGACTGGTGCAACGCCGTGGACAGGCGATGCAGGGTGCGGCCGATGCCGTCGACAGCGGCATGGCGAGTGTTTTGGGCTTGGATCTCGAAGCCGTTCAAGGCCTCTGCGACAGCTGCGTCCAAGAAGGCGAGGTCTTGCAGCCGGCAAATTTGCTCTGCCCCGGGAATATCGCCGTCTCTGGACACAAAACGGCGATCGAGCGACTAATCCCGGCCGCGACAGAAGCGGGAGCGATGAAGGTCATCCCGCTCAGCGTTGCTGGTGCCTTCCACACCCCATTGATGCAGCCTGCGGTCGAAGCGTTGCGTGCGGCCTTGGAAGAAATTCCGATTACGGACACCCGGATTCCGGTTTACAGCAATGTAGACGCCTCGCCCCATCAATCGGCCACAGAAATCCGCGACCTGTTGAGTCGCCAAGTGGTTGGTTCGGTGCGTTGGGAGGATTCGATTCGAGCGATGTTGGCCGACGGAATCGAAGGTTTCGAGGAAGTCGGGACCGGTCGCATCTTGCGTGGCACGCTGAAACGGATTCAACGTAAATTGCCGTCCGATGGCTTCGGCGACGGTTAGACCTCAGATCGAGGCTCTCTTTCGCCACTCATTCGCGGGCCGCCGCTGTGTCAGACGCGGACCGACTCAAAACCCTCCAGCCCCATTTCAATCTGAGCCATGAAACTCAACGCTACCACTGATTTGAACGATCAGGTCGCCGTCGTCACGGGAGCCTCCCAGGGGCTTGGGAAAGCCGTCGCCATCGCGCTTGGGATGAACGGCGCCACCGTCGTTTGTCTGGCGAGGAACGCCGACAAGCTGGCCGCCACGGTAAGCGAGATCGAGGCTGCTGGTGGGAAGGCTCAAGCCGTCTCCTGCGATGTCACCGATCGCGCGGCCGCCAAAGCCGCCATCGAAGGGGCCAAAGAGGACCATGGTCGGCTTGATATCCTCGTCAACAACGCCGGAATCACGCGGGACAAGTTGATGCGGGGCATGTCGGACGAAGAGTGGGACGACGTGATTGCCACCAACCTGACCAGCTGTTTTGTCTGCTGCCGAACGGCTGCCGGAATCATGCGACGAAGCAAATATGGACGAATCATCAACATGGCCAGCATCTCTGGCCTGATTGGAAACCCCGGCCAGGCGAACTACTCCGCAAGTAAAGCGGGGATGATTGGGTTAACTCGGACGCTTAGCAAAGAGTTGATCAGTCGCGGTGTCACCGTCAACGCTGTGGCCCCCGGGTTCATTGCCAGCGAGATGACGGCAGAACTTGGCGAGGTCGTGCTTGAAGAGGCGAAGAAGCGGATTCCCGCCAAGCGTCTGGGGGCCCCCGAAGACGTCGCCGCCGCTGTTGTTTTTCTCGCTTCCAAGGACGCTGGGTACATCTCAGGGCAGACTCTTGTCGTCGATGGCGGCATGATTGGGTAGCTTCCGACGTGAATTCGCGGAAACGGGTCCCGTATCCTGCCGTCCGTGTATTGACGTGTTTTGCTTGTTTCACCTATCTTTTCGGCGAAAGCGATCCAAAACCCTGGGCTCTCTCCATTTAGAGGCAGCCGTTCACGGTCCCGATCGCCCCTCACCACTACACATCAACCACTTCAGCTTGCTGACATAACTTAGAGACTGCTCATGGCTACTGTCGAAGAACGTGTGATCGATATCGTGTCGGAACAACTCGGAGTCGACAAAGACAAGATCTCCCGAGAAACCTCCTTCGTGAATGATTTGGGTGCCGATTCACTCGACACCGTCGAATTGGTGATGGAGCTCGAAGAGGAGTTCGACATCAGCATTCCCGATGAGTCGGCCGAGAAGATTCAGAAAGTTGGCGAAGCGGTCGACTTCATTGAGAACGCCAAAGGCGACGATGCCTAACTGCGATCGCCTGTATGGTTGATCGCAATGGTTTCACCGACTGCTGCCGCCCCTAGCTCCGAGCGTCTGTAATTGACTCGGCGTTTCGCGGGCGGCATTTGTTTTTACCCATCGACGGACTGCACTGGCGGCAGACCAATTTCACGCATTGAACATTCGCCGAAGGCACCCGAATGCAACAAGAATCGCAGCGACGAATTGTGGTCACGGGCGTTGGCGTCGTCTCTCCGCTTGCGGTCGACGTGGAAACCTTTTGGCGTCGACTAACGGCTGGTGAGAGTGGCATCCACGATCTAACGACGCTTGATACGAGCAATTATAAAGTTCATTTCGGCGGCGATATTCCTGATTTCAGTATCAGCGACTTTGTCGATGCTCGAGAAGCTAAACGTCTCGACCGATTCACTCAGTTCGCTGTGCATGCCGGAACTCAGGCGGTCGATGATTCCAAAATCGACTTGGAGCAGGTTGATCGTACGAAGTGCGGCGTGATTCTTGGTTCAGGCATTGGCGGACTCGGCGAAATCGAAGCGCAGATCGCAAGGATGATGAACAAGGGACCGGACCGCGTCAGTCCGTTCACTGTGCCCAAAATGATGTTGAATGCGGCTGGTGGAAACCTCTCCATCACATATGGACTCAAAGGCCCAAACTACGCAGTTGCGACGGCGTGTGCGAGCGCTACCAATGCGATGGGCGACGCTCTGAGAAGTGTTCGATTGGGTGAAACGGATCTCGTGATCACTGGTGGCACCGAGGCGGCCATCACACGAATGGGATTGGCGGCATTTCAAAACATGAAAGCGCTGTCGACACGCAATGAAAATCCTGCGGCCGCGAGTCGTCCCTTTGACGCAGACCGTGACGGGTTCGTGCTGGGTGAGGGAGCGGGGCTTCTGGTCTTTGAAGAACTTGAGCACGCCAAGGCTCGCGGGGCCAGAATCTACGCGGAAGTCCTTGGCTATGGGACGACGAGCGATGCGGGCCATATCACGGCCCCAGATCCCGAGGGTAACGGTGCGGCCGCCGCGATGCGTGCCGCGATCGAAGACGCTGGCGTTGCCCCCAGTGATGTCGACTACATCAACGCACATGGAACGAGTACGCCTCTGGGCGACAAGGCAGAGACCCAGGCGATTAAAGCTGTCTTCGGTGAGCACGCTCACACGACCAAGATCAGCAGTACCAAGGGAGCCCTTGGACATTCACTTGGGGCGAGCGGAGGGATTGAGGCTGTCATCCTTTGCAAGACGATCGAAAGCGGGACGATTGCTCCGACGATCAATTACGAGACACCCGATCCCGCATGTGATTTGGATTACACGCCCAACGCGTCTGTGCCCTACGATGTAAAGATTGCGATGAGTAACAGCTTCGGATTTGGCGGGCACAACGCATGCGTTGTGTTCGGAAAGTACCAATGACAAAGCGGACATTAACGGACCCGTCGCGACATTGGCGAGCCATTGCGGTTTCGCCACCTTTTCACGAACTGCTCGGTTCCACGCATGTCGCAGCAACCTGCACTTGATCAGTCAGAGTATGTGGAACAGGCATACCTGTTTCAGTTGCTGCGTGAACGCGGTGAGATTGAACTGCCAATGCAGGAGCAGTTGGAACAAATTCAGTACGAGCTGCTGACGACCACCAATCTTCCAATTGCGGTCGAATACCTGCTCACGGAGCTCAAGCATTCGGGGCAAATGGCCCCCGCGATGCGAAAACTGAGCCACTATTTCACGCCCTTTCAAACCTTCCTGATCCAACAGGCTGAACAAGAATCGGGCCGCTTCACCATGGACACCGCACTCCAGGTGTTGGAGGGTGAGGCCAAATATCGTGTGACCGATTTCACGGCGGCCGGCCTATTCTTCTTCGAATTCGAAGTCTTGTGCCGCAATCGTTTGAACTACGACAAGGGACTCACAGCGATCAGCAACGATCCGACGTTCGAAACCGTTTGGGCGAAATGGATTTTGATGCTAAGGGCCCAGGTTGGTTTGGTTGATCTTGCCGACTTACTGTTTTTGGCGAGCGACGAATACCGTATTCGGCTTGAAGAGGCGGGCGAGCCAACGGACGGGAAGGGACCGTTTCTGTTTGGAAGAAAGGAAGGACGTATCGCGCTTGGCAATCGCAAGCGAGAACCTCTCTTTCTGTTTGGCGCGCTGCAACGTCACCTTGGCTACCCGACCGTTCCACGTCCGAAACCGGCGGACGAAAATCGAGACGTGATTCCACAATTGATGCGTCGCGTCGAGCGTTTGGAAACTCGAATCAAGCTGATGGAAGAAGAGCGTCGCGCGGGGATTGATATCACGAAGTTCTATAAAGACTCAGATCAGGGCTAACTGAATCGATGCCCAATTCCGGCATGCTCTGATGTCTTCGCTGCAAAAAAAAACGCCGGTGCGTCAAACGCACCGGCGTGAGGTTTGTAGTTAGAAGTTAAGAACTAGGCGCTCTTGGTGGCCGGCATCTGGAACAGATTTCGGCTTCCGGAGACGACCGATTCGTCGATTTTGAAGACGGTACCATCTTCCTGATCGGGAAGGTCGTACATGATGTCGAGCATCACGTCTTCCAAGATTCCGCGGAGGCCACGTGCTCCGACACCCTTAGCCAACGCTTGCTGAGCGATGTAGTGCAAGGCACCGTCGGTGAACTCAACTTCGCAGTTCTCCATTTGGAACAGAGCTTGGTACTGCTTGGTCAAAGAGTTCTTCGGCTCTTTCATGACCTGAACGAGACCCTCTTCGTCGAGTGGTTGCAGGTAGCTGACCACGGGTAGACGACCGACCAATTCTGGAATCAGACCAAACTGAAGAATGTCCTCGGTTTGCACCTGAGTCAGCAATTCCGACTCCGACTGCTCGTTGCGGGAACTGTCGCCAGCGAATCCGAGCGTCTTGTGTCCAAGTCGCTTGCGAATGATGTCCTCGATTCCGACAAACGTTCCACCGACGATGAACAGGATGTTACTCGTGTCCATCTGGATGTACTGTTGCTCGGGATGCTTGCGTCCACCCTGCGGTGGAACGTTGGCAACGGTGCCCTCAAGCATCTTGAGCAAGCTCTGTTGAACGCCTTCGCCCGACACGTCTCTGGTGATGGAGACGTTGGCGCTGGTCTTGCCGATCTTGTCCACTTCATCGATGTAAAGAATGCCGCGTTGAGCTGCGTCGACATCAAAGTCTGCCGCGTGCAACAACTTCAACAACAAGTTTTCGACATCCTCGCCGACGTAACCCGCTTCGGTCAGCGTGGTCGCATCGCCAATGGCGAACGGCACGTTGAGCATCCGGGCAAGTGAACGAGCGAGCAACGTTTTACCACTGCCGGTCGGACCGGCAAGCAGGATATTGCTCTTCTCGATCTCGACTTCCGATTCGCCTTCCCATTCGCTGGTCAGACGTTTGTAGTGGTTGTGAACAGCGACGGCGAGTACTCGCTTCGCTGCGCCTTGGCCAATGACATATTCGTCCAGGTGTTCAACGATCTTCCGCGGCGCGGGTATCTCATTGAACAGTGACTTGGTCGGCCCACGCCGACGCTGCTCCTGGTCGAGGATCGACTGGCAAAGCTCGATACACTCGCCGCAGATATAGACGTCACCAGGACCTTCTACGAGAGGTCCAACGTCTCGGTAACTCTTCCGACAAAAAGAACAAAAGGCATTCTTCTTATTAGATGAGGTCCCGCGGCGCGAGCTTGAGTTATCCTTCGAGGGCATACACGACTCCTGATAGTGCGATCGGATCATCGAAGATCTGGTCTGGCAAGACGCGTCGTTTCTTGAGCTTTCGCTCTGCGTCCATTGTAGACCGAATCACAATGTCCCGATTCGCGCGTCCAACGGTTTCGGTCCACGGCTCGAATGCTTTCCCAACCAACCTGCCATCAGGGCGGATCGTTTGGGATGGGTCATCCGTATCCTCGAAAGCTCGAGCCTATCGTGGTTTAGGTTCAAAAACGATTTATAGTTTCCGAATGCATGCCCAGCATGGAATTGGGAGGGCAAACAGGCGGAGGGGTTGTCCTTCTAACTTTCAACATGAACACTCAACCAGCTCTGCCTGGTCAACGCACTCGGAGGTGGACCGTGTTACGACATGTCGTAACGATGATTCACCAGGAAGGGACTGCGTTGACCTGGAAGGGGCAGTTGTTACTCGTTGAGCTCTTCGCCGGAGTTCGGAGAATCGCCCATCGAGGTGGGCTCAGTGGAATGCTGATGGGTTGTCGCTTGTATTGTTCGGAATTCCGCGTCGCTGATGTCACCTTTGCGATGCATTTCTTGCAAGTTTGCGACCGCGTCTGGGGCCACTTCCCGGTCGTCAGCCGCGTAGTCGCGAAAGATTGACACGAGGTAAAAACCCAATGCAATCAAGACGCATAGGATCAGTACGGCAAGCCCAGTTTGTGCGGTAGGTGTTGTCAAAAAATCTGGCATGACCACTAAGCAACGATCCACTGTCTACGACCGGCACAGACTGCCTCGCATGCACGAAGCTCTCCGGTGCCAACTTGGTCTGAACGTCACAGACCGACTCTCTCTCTGTAATTTGTAACTGACGGCACACCCGCTGCGGACACTCTCGTTCAAGCCGCTGATGTGCAGTGAGTGACGCCTCGCGGTTTGCTTTCCGCTCGGCGTCGTCCTCCGTCCCCCTCGACAACCGAATCATAGGTGTGTCCAGTTGGGATGGTCCAGCAATTTTGCGGTGACCCTGACGGTTTTTCTAGTTTCACGGGCATTCCGAGCGTTTCACAATCCGGGCCCCCTCTCAATCAGGCCGAACCAAAGATTGGAATCGCTTCCGCCGCAGGCGTGAACCCCAATTCGCTGTGTCCCTCGACTCGCACGATAACCGGCCCGGAAAACGACTCTTTCTCCAGAGCCTGCAGGATTCGCTGGTGAGCGACGTCACCGCGGCCAATCGGCTGATCTGTCGTCTGTCCCCCCTTTCGATCGCAAAGATAGACGCAGGCCAGGACATCCATGTTTCGAGCCAGACGGTCAGCCACGGGCATTTCGTGCCCCAGCAGCATCTCGCCGATGTCCGCGGCCAACAGCAACTCGTCGGTCTCCAGCCACTGCTGAAGGCGTTCGAACTGGGCAACCGTCGATATCGCGTCACCGTGCTGGGGACGCAATGCCAGACGCACGTCCTTCCGAGCGGCCGCTTCGACGAGAGGATCAATCTGGCCCGCGATTCGCTCGAGCACCGATTCATCGGGAGCAAGCTCTTGGGCACTCGAGCAACCGCTCGAAAAGGTGATCAGAGGTGCTGACAGCTCTCCAGCGATCTCCAGCCATGCTTCGACCGAGCCACGCGCCCGCTCGACCTCCGATGGATCGGCAGCGGCCAGCGAGGGACCGCGTCGCGACCAGGGATCGTCGATGAAATGGCCATCCAAATCGAGGACCAAATGCAATCTGGCCCGTGAGATCGCATCGGCTACCCGCAGGACCTGACGTCCGAAACCGTCTTCCCGGGGCGCAAGCATCCCGGAACGAGGTCGGACCGCAACGGAGCGATACCCGATCGTTGCCAACTCTTCCAAGGCGACCACGATATCGTGCTGTAGCAAGCCAGCCGTGTGGTATCCCGGAAGCATATCGTCTTTCTGTGGACAATCGGGGCGGCGACTAAGTGACTCGAAATCGCAACGACAGGTAGATCGTAGGGACTGCCAAAAGGAAAATCGCGATCCCCCAGGTTGGCCCAGCCCCGAGGAACGCGAACGACGCTGCGAGCGGAATGATGGTCAAAATGCCAACTCGGATCGCAGTCTGAATCATGACAGGACTGGGATCTCTGACAGCTCGAATGCCCCGCATGATCACGGGCAGGGCAATCATCCCAATCATCAGTGGAAACGCGTTCTTTGGCGAGAGGTGCCATCCAGCTTGGTTGACCGCCATTTGAGGCGCGATCGCGAGCATGATTGCCCCCAAACCGGTCACCACCAATCCAAGAGGAAGGTTGGGTGACGGACCGCCAGTGGCTTCGTGCCGAGCCATGGTCGTGATTCCCATCACATAGACCCCGAAACCAACTGCGATCGCAAGAATGTACTTTGGGAAGAGTGGCGTGCCGACGATGATCGGCATGCATGCTGATGCACCCAACAAAAAGCTGAGGACGCGACAACCGCCCATCGCGACTGGCGCGAGTGGAGTTTTCTTTAGCGGACCGTCGTAAGCCACGATCACGACCGCCAGTAGCAGGCCGACGCCTGCGGGTAACCAAGTGAGCGGTACATTTTCGGCTGGCAGGCGACCCGCCAGCGCGGCCAGTGCGACGCCAACCAATAGGAATCCCCAACCGGCGGCTTGTGCCTGTCCGATGGAAATCTGACCGGCGGGAATCGGCCGCCCGGGGCGTTGCTCAATGTCGCGATCGACATCAAACACATCATTCAGAATCATTCCCGCCCAGTAGAGAGCCACGCCCGCTAACACGATCACCACAAAGCGGTTGATGGGTTGCGGACCCTGCGAAACCAGCAGGAAGGCGGCGCTAACGTCGGCCAATACGGTGAAAACATTTGGCAAGCGGACCAGTTGGGCCCAGGCTTTCAAACGCGAGGGTTCAACCGTCGGCGAGGTCCCCGGTTGCGGAGTATCGCTGGACAAGGAGTCACTTTCGGCGAAGACAAGGAATGAGTGGGAATGCCGAGATTCTAGACGGTTTTCGGTCCGGACACAGGACGCGTGTTCGGCGATCCGAACGGACCCGCTGACCTGCAAGACCCACCAAACTGTAGTCCCCGCCGACCTGCCGGACCCGGCGCAGGCATCGGGTCACCCATGCGAATCCACGGTTCGATACGATGAGTCATGGATCCGAGACAGACATCAGCGACGCAGTTGACGTCGTTCACGTTCGGTTAGATGTACCCCGTACATCTCGATGTACCGGTCGGTTTCGTTCGTGAAATTGACCTCCGCATCTTGATTCTCAAATCGGAATCGCTCCGCAGGCGGCGGCGAAATGGGACGAATGGAATAGAGCTCGATGAGCGTGATCAAACGACCATTTCCATTCCCCCTCGGTTCTTCGCTCTCTGAGCCACCAGTGACGGGGTCACTCCAGTATTCGATCCTCACCGGTAGCAGTTCGCCAAAATTGGTCTTCGCCTCAGGCTTGGACCTGATTGCGACACGAATCCGCGTTGGGAAAAGCATGGGCCATTCTTTACGTCCTGAATCAGCCATGATTTCTTTTCGACGTGATTGACGTAGTTCCCCAGTGATGACCCATACCGGATCACCTTTCAAACTTGCTCCGACGACGGCCAAGACATAGTCGCGTTCAATCGTGCTGAGCATTTCCGCCCAGGCACCTACCTTCAGCCGCGGGGCGATGCTCATGTTTCCGGTTGTGCCTCGAACCCACTCGTCGAGTCGCCCCACGTCCACGCGACGCAGTGCAACTCGTCCAGAAATATCGGTCCTTGTCCAGGCGAGCCGCCCATCACTGATTTGTTGCAGGCGATGCTTGCCATCGCCATCGTGCATGGTTAGCTGCAGGTTGTAGCGGCCGGTACTGCCGCCGGCCTGTTCATAAGTTCCGACGCCAACCACTTCGCGACCCGTCGTCCAAACGGTCTCGCGAACCTTGGCATCGAATGCCGGGCCTGCCACCAATTGAGTGAGTACTCGTTGCAGCAACAGGACGGCATTCTGCTGCGAAATCTGGTTCTCGGCCGAATTGGCGACCGATTCCTTTGCATCCCGCAACGAATCTTCTTGGACGGTGTCCTGTGAAACGTTTTCGGTCCCCGGTGAATCGGGTGCGATTTGCGGATGCGGCGCAGACCCAGGTTCCGTGGCGAAGGAAGCCGCGGAAGTCACAAAGAGAACAGCAAGTGCAAGGCATACGGAGTTGCCTTGCCGCGGGAGGGAGAATTTGCTTCCCCGAGCAACACCACACCGACGCCGCCGAGGAGCGGGTTTCACGCGCGGAATTGCCGCCTGAGAACTGTGACGATCGATCTTCATGATCCGGTTGTGCCGATTTTCTCAAAGATACCGCGTGTAACGTGCCGATGACCAACTACGAAGTCGGTACGGCCGCGCTTCACGGACCAATGCCTAGCGCGGATCCTAGATGCCCGAAGCTTTGTAAGTCCACCCAGATTGAAATTTACGACCTAGGCCGAGCATAAACCCAAGGAACGGGGGAAACGATGAAACGAATCGTCACTCATTTGTCGCTACTGGCGGCCACGGCGATCCTCGCCACCGGGTGTGTGCCGGTTCGCCACAACCTGCCACCCGAACAGCGTCTGATGGAGCCGGGCCCCGGCGTCGGAGGTCCAGGACCCGGTGTTCTCGGCCCACCCGCCGTTGCACCCGGAATGATGGGTGGCCCGATGATGGGCGGCCCAGGCGGTGCCATGATGGGCGGCCCGATGATGGGCGGCCAGATGATGGGCGGCCCAGGGGCCCCGATGATGGGCGGCCAGATGATGGGAACCCCGATGATGGGAGCCGGTGGAATGATGGACTCGGGCATGGGGCCCGCTCCGATCAACTCGCCTCCTCCAGCACCTCTGGGGACCTCGGCATCGGCGGAGGTCGGTGATGTCGACCTGGTCAACTACAACAGCTGCGGACCAGACTGTCAGAACTGTGGCGGATCCGGATGTCGCTTGTTTGGCGGCCGGCATGGTTTGGGCTCCAACATCCCACCAGGCGGTGGAGTGTTGATGGGTGCAGGCATGATGCCAAGCGTTCCGCCAACTTTGCAAGTGACGTTCGGGCAACCCGAAGGCATGCAGGTTCGCTACGATGCAACCGGTGCTGGGATGTTTGACAGCGAGCCGCTCGTTGTGCCCGCCCGTCAGAACTTTCCACAGGGCGGTTTGTACCGAATCAAGCTGACCAATATTCCTGCTCGTGAAGGCGTGGAGCTGTATCCAACTGTTGAGCTCGCTTATGCGAACCCACGAACGGGAGCCTACTTGGCTCACAACTCCGTGCCGATTCAGTTCACTGAAGAGGACTTCGACCAAGTCCTGACCGGAAACTTTGTCACCAAAGTGATCTACCTTCCAGATCCAGACTTCCAAGGTCCAGCTCTGGCCGGAATCGATACTCTTGTCAGCACGCGTCTCGATCCGGGCATCGACCCGATCGTCGAAGCGGACCGACGGGGATCGATCCTCGCGATCATTCGCTTGGGCGACAAAGACATTGAGATGACGGGAGTCGGTGGGGCAATCGCAGCTGGGGGCATCATGGCTCCTCCGATTGCCGGTCTTCCTGCGGCCTTCGCTCCAGCGATGACCGAAGGATGTGGCGGACCTTGCGGTCCCAACAACTGTGCACCGATGCCACCAGCTTTGCCTGGCATGATTTCGGGCGTGACAGCACCGCAGTACGGCATGCCAATGTCGGGCACGCCGATCGGATTGCCTGGACCTCCTCACATCCCATTGGGACATCCAGCTGGCTTGAAGAAGCATGTGATTCGTAACCACACCCACATGCACATTCCTCAACCGGTTGAGAAGGTCAAGATGAACGTTCGACTGCAGCCTGGATATAGCTATCCAAACCCTGTCAGCCGGATCAACATCACCGAGCAGAACATCCACCCGGGTGTGCCGCAGGGTCGAGGACACTACCAACACCACAGCCAGCTGATCGATCCAAACTGTCAACCTCAGTGATCGACGCGGCTGAATAAGAAGAAGCGAAACGCGGTGCGGATTGATTCAGTCTCACCGCGTTTCTTTTGATCTGGACCTGACCTGAGTGGTCGTCCAACCATGCTCACCTCCCTTGGGCCTATCCCTGATGTCAAACGTCATCGCCCAGCTAACGAGACTCGTCGCCGGTGCGTTCGTGGTCGCGACATTCGTGTCCGGTTCGCAAGCGGCAGATCCCGCTGACTATCTCGGTTACAAGTCGAACCATCGCATCTTGTCCAGCGACTTACCTCCAGGGGTGTTGGGGCAAGCTCGCCTGGCGGGACGCGGTTGTGTGGCGGGTTATTACCAACCCATCGCCTTCATGGGCCCCGAGGGAGCGCGGTTTGCTCTACCTCAGGGTGGATCGTTTGCGGATACCAAGGAAGTCTTGAACGCAGGCGTGTTGGTTGGAAGCGTGTATCGCTTTCAAGTCACGCGGATTCCCGGCGCCGAGGGCGCCGAGCTGTATCCGACGATCGAAGTGATTGATCGCACGTATCCACCACCGGGATTGGCGACCCGGTACCCGATTGTGATCCAACTCGATCAAGACGATTTTGATGCCGCGATGGCCGGACAGCTTGTGACTCGCGTGGTCTATTTGGAAGATCCCGACACTGCGACTCCCATCGAACAAACTCCGATCACCAATCGGCCCGTCGAGGCCGCAGAATATCAGGACGCACTTGAGGTGGCCGATCGCTTGGGCCGTCCCGTCGCAATCGTGCGTATCGGATCGGTCGCGCCGCCGCGATCGCTCGCTTTGCTGCCTCAATTTTTCTTTGGCAATCCGATTTGGGCTCCGATCCATGAGCCGGAAATTGCGACGCCCCTTCCCGTGGTCGCTCCCGCTCGGCCCACACTCCTGCCGTCGACCACCGTGACAGACTCGAGCGTCAGCGACCTTGGCGGTCCCAGTGCCACGGTCACTGATTTGGACAGCACCGTCACCGACTTGGACAGCACCGTCACCGACTTGGACAGCACTGTCACCGACTTGGACAGCACAGTGACCGATCAGCAGTGACTGATCGGCCATGCCTTCCAGGATTGAACTCCCTTCCTAAACGAACTCCCAACGCCGACCTTCCTCAGCGCCAAAAAACATGACCTATCGAATCCTCTCCAATGTTCTCTGCTTGATCGGATTGACCGTTGTGTCGGTCGGCTGCATTGCCGGCCATACCGGTAACACAAGGCCACCCGGGGCGATCGGTCCACACGCCCCGATGTCTGGACCCAACGGCCCAATGGGGCCAGGAGCAACCATCGGTCAGAAGCCGCCGATGGGCCAGATGCCACCGATGGGCCAGATGCCACCGATGGGCCAGATGCCACCGATGGGCCAGATGCCACCGATGGGCCAGATGCCTCCGATGGGTCAGATGCCTCCGATGGGTCAGATGGGTCAGATGCCTCCGATAGGAACCATGATGCACGGCTACCCACCAGCTGGCGGTTTCTCGCCAGCCGTGCCGAACGCCGAGTCGCTGGCCCATTCCATGGCTCAAGTCAGTTTCACTTCGCCTCGCAGTGGTAGCGGCACGTCCGCCTCTGGGTGCGGCTGTGGTGCTCACGGACCCCAGGCGGCGCCACCACAGCCTACCTGTGCTTGCAACCAATTTGGTGGCTGCCAGCAATGCAACCCGTTTCCAGGACAACGCCTGCGGTAGCGTGACGAATCGCTGATCGAAGTGAACAGCGTGGCGAGAAAAATTTCGCCGCGCCCGTCTTCACCTCCCTGTGTGAAACCAACCATGACATCACGAATCCTTTCCACTGCTATTTGCTTGGCCGGTCTGGCAGTTCTTACGGTTGGATGTGCGTTTCCTTCGCACAACGAAACCGTTCGCCCGCCGGGAGCAATCGGGCAAGCCACACCGATGTCCCAGCCCGCCATGACTCCGAACCCGCAAGCTTCGATGCAATCGGCCAACGCGTCGGTCATGGCTGCGACTGCGGGGCAATCTCAGCGGGCGATCGCGCCGGCTGCACCGTCGGTGTCGGACGGACAGTCATGGTCGCCAACGGTGGCTCAGGTTGGGTTCACCTCGCAGGGGCCAGGCGTAACCGCAATGCCCTGCGGTTGTGGCGTGAATGGGCGGTGTCAATCGCATGGCGCGTGCGGTTGCAATCGATTGGGTGGCTGTCAGAGTTGCAATGCGGCTCCCTATGGATACGCAATGCCCTGCCCCACCGGTTGCAATGCCTATGGAATCGATCCGCAAGAATTCATTTGTGATGGCGGCGACAACCCGCCCAATGCAATGGTGCGTCGAGACGACTCGATCGCGGGACTACAGCCTGAAGATACGATCGTGCACTACACGACCGAAGCGGGCGACATAGAGATCAAAGCGAGTAACAAGGTTTGTTTGTACGCTCCTCGATTCTTGGCCGTTCGCAAGATCACTGGCGCTCGGGCAGGTGGAAGGGCCATCGGTGCAGCACAATTCGACAAGCCCGTGGGAGCCAACCGCATCGACCAACCGCTGCCTGGATTGGTCATGACCGATACGACCGAACTGGCACATGCCGATGTAGCACGCCGCATCGACGCTATGCGTGAACGCATTCGCGGCGTTCCCGTCGAATCGATTCTGCAACCTGAGCAAGCGACCGACGTCATGGCAGCCTTGGCTGGGCTGACGATTGCGGAGCTGATCGAACTGAGAGACGACGAGAAAGCAGTGCTCGAGCAATTTGCTCAAGCAGCCATCATCTGGGCCCTCGACGAAGCCGTCGAAGTGGTCATCGAAGATCTGAAGCCACCAACACTGACGCGTGATGAGTCGCTGCAAGGTGTGACAATCTACGAATTCCCAGACTCAGGGCGTTTGCAGATCTGCAAACTTGCCGACCGAACCGACGCTCTTCCGGGTGAGTTCGTGAACTTCGCCATCCGCGTTGAAAACGTTGGTGACTCCGCAGTCGAGCACGTCGTGCTGACGGACAATCTGACGACTCGACTGGAATATGTCGAAGGCAGCCAAACGTGTAGTGGTGGAGCCGAATTCGATTCGTTCGTCAACGATGGCCAATCGTTGCGACTGGAATGGAAGCTGACCGACAAGCTGCGAGTCGGCGAGAGTGTCACGATTCGCTTCAAGTGTAAGGTTCGCTAGATCGCGAACTGGCAAGTTGAGCCGAGGCTGCGTGTCGATCGCCGCTGGCTTCGGTTCATCAGACATTCCGCCGGTACTGCCCCGGTGTATGGAGAAAGTCCGAACGCCCCAGCGAGGCCATGGGCGAGGGCGGCGGATTCATCCCTCGACAACTTTGTCGGTACCGGGACATTGCCCGTCCAGGAGCGTTGCCCGTCCAAGGTCGTTGCCGGCACAAGACAGAGTTCGATTGTGGGCAATGCAGCGACGGGCGACAGTTCCGGCATCCAGGCGGCAAGAGGCGAAACGGGCCAGGTTCGCACTTGCCGAGCGTCAAACAGTAAACTGAGCTGCGTCGATGTGATCGACGGTTCTCAGGACTTTGACGTTACCGAGGCGGGCATGTCTGCCGGAAACCCTTATTCTTTCTCCGACAACCCAGCAGAAGGCCCGTCGCTGCAGTCGCAGACCGGCGGTCGCAGTCGACTCACCGTCGTCCTGGTAATCGTCGCTGCGATCGTTTTGCTGTTGATGGCGTCTGCGGGGATCTTGATGGCCCTGTTGTTACCTGCGGTAACGACGGCCCGCGAGACCGTGCGCGTTGCCGTTGCACGCGATCAGTTGCGGCAGATTGGGATCGCAGTGCACAACTATCATGCGGATTTTGGCCAACTGCCACCTGCGTTCACGACCAATGCAAAGGGTCAGCCGACCAACAGTTGGCGTCTGACGCTCACGCCGTATCTTGACGATTCAGATCGCTTGGAGCGATGGAGTCTGACGGAGCCTTGGGATGCGGGTGTGAATTCTGGCTTGGCGACTCCGACGCCAAAGGTGTACACGTCGCCGATCGTTCAAGATCCACCGACCGAAACGGAAACGCACGTGTTTGCAGTTCGTCACTTGGACGGCATGATGCCAGGTGCGAGCGGATTGAAGTTCGAAGACATCGCCGATGGTCTCGGGCAAACCATTTTCGCAGCCTACCTGCCGAACCACACCACGCATTGGGCGGCGCCCCAAGACATCTCACTTAAACGGTTGCAAGATGAACTTGGTGTCGCAGGTTCCGATGCACCTTGCATCTTGCTGTTTGCAGATGGTTCGGTCCGCGTCATTGATGCGCCGGTGAAGCCTGAGTTGGTCACGAGTTGGGTAACGCGTCGTGGAAACGAGAAGACTGGCATCTAAGCCTCAAGGGAATCATGCAAAGCGAACCAAACAGAAGCGAACGACTTCAGATTTGCCTTGGAATGGCGATTGCCATTCTGGTGCTGAGCGTGGGATGTCGCCGCACCAAGTATCGCGAAGACCTCGATTACGATTACAACGTTCAACAGACATGGGAGTTAGAGGATCTTCACTTCGGTGAAATTGTTCAGTTCGAGTCTGTTTTTTGGGAGCCCGATGATACTGTCAGTTTGCGTAAGCTGATCGTAGAAGATTCGATCGCATCGGGACGCGACGTCTTGGAGATTGGCACTGGAACCGGATTGATCTCGATCTTGTGTTTGCAGAATGACGCCAGCAAAGTCGTCGCGACAGATATCAACCCGGCCGCTGCTGCCAATGCTCTCTACAATTCAGCGATCCTCTGTCCCGATCAAGTTCTCGATGTTCGGCAAGTTGGGAAACAGAATCCTGGCGCCTTCTCGGTCATTCAGGCAACGGAACGTTTTGACTTGATCATTTCAAATCCTCCCTGGGAGGATGGTGTCGTTGCCAAACCTGCGGACCACGCCTTCTATGATCCCAGTTTCGCGTTGATGGATTCGCTGTTGGATGGATTGCCGCAACACTTAGCGCCAGGAGGCCGGTGCCTGTTGGCCTACGGCCACGCGCCGGCGATCAAGCGATTAAGAGAGGAGGCGAAGCGACGTGGTTACACATTCGAAGTGTTGGATGACCGCGAGGTTGATTCTCTGGAGAAAGATTTTCTTCCCGGAATGTTGGTTGAGATTCGGCCTAAACAGAACCAACAAAAAGTTCAGGGTGGGAGTTTTGTGCCTGCAGAGAGTGTGAAAGATTCTGAGAGCGATGATGCTTCTGAAGACGCGGGCAAAGCGGAATCAGATAGAGCTGAATCAAATAAATCGGAATCACACGAATTGGATCCAGACGATGCTGATCAAGACAACGTCGTTTTGGAGTCATCCAAGGAGACTCAAACGGCACCGTGATCTACTGATCGCATCGATTTATTTTTCGAAATCAACGGGAAGATAGGGTTCGACCATCAAGCGGTGCGAGAAAAACTTCACCGAAGAGCACGTCTCGATCGTGGTCGAACGCGACCCCTGCGTCGAACCGCTTCAAAAAGGCCCCTTCTTCGGGTGCCGAATGGATTCACGGCACTGGTCGCCAATTGCTCCGGCGGCCCCGCAATTTGTCGCCCATTGCGTCACGTTCATGCGTTGTAAGCAAGCCGCGTGAAACGAGCGGATTCTTCGACCCTCATCGAAATGCTGTTCGTTTTCTTCAAACGGATTGCAGAGTCGCTGTCAAGAAGACTGACAGTTGAGTGAAAAAGTCGTGCTTATTTGCCTTGCGAACGGCGCGCCGACGTCACTACCATGAAGGTAATCTCACAACGAATACTTTTCTTCATTATCTCGATCGAGTCAGTAGCCGATCACGTTGCGAGACCTATCTCCTCACAGGCACTTGATGGATGATTCACTACACATGTGATCGTTGTAAGCGCCAGATCAATACGACTGACCAAACTCGCTACATCGTGCAGATCGACATTCAGACTGCGACTGGGGAACCGGAAGCAGAGTTTGAAGATGACATCGATCACCTCAATGAATTGCATCAAATGCTCGAAGGCATCCACGACCCGTCGATGAATGACGAAGATGTCGATACGAGCCACCACGGTCGCTACGACCTCTGTCCAGATTGTCACCGCCAATTCATGCAGAATCCTCTGGGACGCGATGCCGTCCTTGCACTTGGTTTCAGCAACAACTGACCTTGCTCTGGTAGTCAGGTCGCAGCGGGCAAACTTGTCGAAACGGTGATCGAGGTTGCGATTGCCGAATCGCATGCTGCGTACATTCCGCTGTCGAATTTCGCGATCGGTTGAGCGAGCTCTGAGTGAGGGCTGAGGATTGATGCGCGCTTTGAGATGCCGTGGGCGACTACCGCGTTCCCGCCCGACTCGGTCGCTCGCTTCGGTGCTTTGCGAGTTCCTGAGAGGGTTGGCGGTGCATCGCCAGGAAGTTGTCGCGTTCGTCAACATAGTCAAGCACGGCCACTCGAACCGGCATTGGCAGCTTGCGGATTTCGGCATCCATGTGGGCATCCGCTCGGTCAAGAAGCAATCGTTGTAGCCACATCTCACTCGTGCTGACCGATTCCAACTCAAACTTCTTAGCGACGTGCCGCAGCATCGAGGGAATCGATGTGACTTTTTGAGCGGTGCGGTGTTCGATGATCACACTTCGAAGCGCGAA
Organism: Rubripirellula sp.; assembly: GCA_051010815.1. GTDB lineage: Bacteria > Planctomycetota > Planctomycetia > Pirellulales > Pirellulaceae > Rubripirellula. The sequence goes on along the minus strand of JBPCVD010000489.1, from coordinate 8,599 downwards.
TTCCGCGTCTGACAACGTTCTTGCCTTGGCAGCCGCATCGCGATCGCCCTGACGATAGACAGCCACCACGAAGTTCGCCGAACCGAGGGTCTGAGTTTCCCGGTCCCATCCCGCGAACGACTTCTTTTCAGATTGGGCAAGGACGGAGACGTCTACTAAGCCACCGCGCCAGGTTGCAGGCACTCGCAGGGTCAATCGAAACGTCTTTTCACCTTCCAAGACCTGCTGTGCCGTCCAGCGAAGTTTGAAATAGACACCACGACCACGGTTGATCGTGCCCGACGCAGTGACGGCGTGCAGTGGCGCCACGCGATCAAACTGCATCGAGTTCGTGTTCTTTTTTGAGTGATCTAGTCCCGCGTTGCCATGGACGGCATGCCCATAGTTTCCATTGACACCGACACCGAGCGAATTGCTTTCTTCCTCCGTCCGTTTGACTTGGATGCTCGACACCAGATCGCTGGAGGTTTCGGTGCGGGGCGCGTAGTCAGCGATCGAGATCGCTTTGCCACGCGGCTGGCAACGGACGAGCCACTGATCAATGCGTGGCACCTCTGTCGTATCGATCATGGAAGACAGGCTCAGTTCCACTGTGACCAACGTCATTTCGTCACCGACCGCTTCTGCAGCCGCGGTCGGCGGTAAATCAAAATGGACGGTCGGACGTTGTGCGGCGTGGGCGATGCTTGTCGTCAGGCCGGCGAGGAGAAGCCAAACGCTCAGAGTGATCGATTGAGTTTGCATTTCATTCCTTTCCAGGGCGATCCACATCGATTCGTTGGAATCGCGTTAGACTCGCTAGCGGTCTCGCCGGATCATCCGGGGCACAAATCAAGCGTTGATTTGAATGCCCTTCCGTCCTGGAAAGGGGCTGCGACAAGGACGTTTAACAAGCCGTTCCCGTGTCGCTGCACCGCAACCCTATCTCGCTTTACGCCGGCGACAAATCGCGGACCCGCCGGAATTCTCAGTGCTTGGTTAAGAACCGTGGTTGCGAAAAGACGCGTGAAACAAGATTCCCCACGCTTGGCCTCGGTGCGCGAAGCTGTGAAACAATTTCCTAGCTGTGCATCCGCGGGAGTTCACTTCCTTCCGCAAGGATCAGCGACTCTTGCGCGGACAGTTGGTCGAGCCGCTCTCGGACGGCCTCGCGAGGCGCAAAGTACTCGGCCAGTCGAACGTACGTTGTGTGATGCCGCGCCTCGCTTTCGAACAGGCTGGCGTAGAAGTCGGCCAAGGGTTCATCACGTTTGCGAACGTGATCACTGAGAAGACTGAACCGCTCGCAGCTTCTGGCTTCAATCAACGAGGCGATCAGAAGCCGATCGACGGCACGTTCGGGTTCACCGTTCCGAACCAAGCCATTGAGTTTTCGTCCGTAAGGCCCCGACGCGAGCCGTCGAAACTCGATTTTCCGCTCGTCCAAGATGCACAGCACCATCTCGAAGTGCTCCAGTTCTTCCTCGACGATCCGCTTCATCTCGCGACACAGTTCGCGATTCTCGGTGTACGAGTTCATCAGGTTCATGGCGGTGGACGCCGCTTTCCGCTCGCAGTGAGCGTGATCGATCAGAATTTCGTCGAGATGCTGATCGACCTGCGAGAGCCATTGCGTTGTCGATTCAGATTGCAGATGAAGCATGGAGTGCCAGCTTGAATGAACAGCGGAGGGTGAGTGTCATTCGCCTGATCGTCCGAGCGTCTGATCACTCAGCGAACAGTGCTTTTGCGAAGGCTGCGGGATCAAACTCGGCGATGTCCTCGATTCCCTCACCCAAGCCGACAAACTTCACCGGAAGCTGAAACTGCTCGCGAATAGGTAGGATCACGCCACCTTTGGCCGAACCGTCAAGCTTTGCCAGCACGATGCCGGTGCATCCAGCAGCTTCGCTAAAGCCACGTGCTTGACTGATGGCGTTTTGACCCGCCGTGGAATCGAGTACGAGCAACACTTCGTGAGGAGCGGATTCGATCTTCTTTTCAACGACGCGACGAATCTTCTCCAACTGTTGCATCAGGTTGGTCTGCGTTTGCAGGCGACCGGCTGTGTCGATGATGGCAACGTCCGCGCCAATATCGACAGCCTTTTCAACCGTTTGATAAGCAACACTGGCTGGATCGGCCTCTGGTTTTCCCGTCACGATGTCGCAACCGATTCGACCGGCCCAGACGGTCAGCTGTTCGACAGCTGCCGCACGAAACGTGTCGCCAGCCCCAAGGACGACTTTGCGTCCCGATTGATGCAAGTGATTTGCGAGTTTACCGATCGACGTAGTTTTGCCACTCCCGTTGACTCCGACGACCAGAATCACGGTGGGTCCAGAGTCGGCAAACTGGATCTCTGCAGACTCCTGCGTCAGCATCGATTCGGTCTGTTTCGTGATCGTCTCTAAAACCTCATCCAAATGCACCACGCGAGCTCGCAAGCGTTTTGCGACGTCGTCCCGAATGGCTTCCGCCGACGACACGCCCATGTCGGTGCGAATCAATCGTGAAAAGAGCTCGGTCAGGAACTCATCGTCGACCAGTCGCCCTTCAGCCTTGAAGAGGTCGCGGATATCGGTATTGAGCGCCTGACGAGTCTTCGTCAACGCGCCTTTCATTTTGGAGAACAGACCGCCCTTTGCCGGAGACGCAGATTCCGAGTTGCTCGATTCGACCTTTGCAGGAGCGGGCGGTATGGCAGGCTGAGACGGTTCTAGTCCTCCCGTGCCTGAATCGCCAACCGGGTTTGCGGTCTGCGAGCCCGATTCGGCGGATGCGTCCGTTGGAAGCGACACTTCGCTGGCGGGCGGTGTCGCCGTCTCGGCGGAAGTCTCGTTGTCTTTCGTTTTCTTGGAACGCCAAAACGCCATCGAAAGCACCACTCCAAGGTATGCGTGGGAAAGGATTGTTGGCCTGGACGGCCAGTTCGACTGGTTCGGATTTTGACCGATGCGGGCCTGACCGGGTAGGCCGAGCAATATCGCCGGGTGAGTCGCCGATGTTGAGGCCGAGGGAATCGCCCGCCCTTCGTATTCCGTTTGCCGCATGCGCGCTCGGATTGGCCGTCGCACTCGGATCGGCTGTTCGGCAGGTCGGGAAGCCTGCCTGCCGCACAACCCGCACAACCCGAATCGACGGAAGATCGCGGACATTGCATAGAAGGGGCAATGCTTCACCGATGAGAGCGTGCGGAGCAACGGGCACGTTTTTCCCCAGGCTCGTATGCGACAGTCGAAATCTTTGTTTCGGCAGCAGTTTGAGTAAGTGGGGAACCAGCGCGGGGGTTCGTCACCGATACCTGAACCAGATAACAAAGCATGGTTCGGGAAGTCGAATGCCCTTCAAAGGCGGAAGACACGGCCTCGAGCTACCGATCGCGGGAGTGTTTCCGCGTATCCGACGGCACTCCGGTCGTACGGAACCGTGCCAAGTGCTTTGCACATCACCCGAAATGGATAACTGGGGAGTTAATAAAGCAAATGAAGCTTAGCAAATTGGCGATGGTCGCCGCACTTGCTTGCGGAACTTACGCAGGCAACGTGTTTGCAGACCAAACAAACGATATTCAATTGGTGGCTTGCGAGTCGTGTGACTGTGGCGAACCGGTTTGCGGGTGCGAGCAAGCCTGTGACACCGACTGCTGCGATTCGGGTTGCGATTCCTGCGGAGCTGACTGCGGAATCGGCAGCTGCTTGAGCTGTGGCGATTGCTGCCTGGGCGACCCGTACACTCTGTTCGACGAGTGTCACGGCATCGCTGTTGGCGGTTGGTTGCAACTCGGCTATCACAGCCGCGACAACTCAATCTTCAACACGTACGCCGACCACTTGCAACTTCAGCAAGCTTGGTTGTACGCCGAAAAAGCACTCGATACGAGCTGCGGATTCGACATTGGTGGTCGTGTTGACTACTTGTACGGTACCGACGGCCCGAACACGCAAGCGTTCGGAACGAAGACCGGCTATGACAATAGCTGGGACAACGGCGGACAGTACGGTAGCGCACTGCCTCAATTGTACGTCGAAGCTGGTTACGGAGACATTTCGGTCAAGGCTGGACACTTCTACACCGTCATCGGTTGGGAAGTTGTGCCTGCGACTGGAAACTTCTTCTACAGCCACGCGTACACGTTCAACAACAGCGAGCCCTTCACTCACTCGGGTGCTTTGGCAACCTATAACGCTAACGATGACGTTACCGTTTGGGGTGGCTACACCATGGGTTGGGACAGCGGTTTCGACGACAACGGTGATTCTTGGTTGGGCGGCGTTTCGCTCGGCGTTACCGACGACCTGACGCTGATCTACGCTTCGACTGCAGGTCGCTTCGGCGAAGCCCGCAACGACGGTGCTGGTGAGCGTGGCTACATGCAATCGGTCATCGCAGACTACTCTGTGACGGACAGCTTGCAGTACATCTTCCAGACGGATTGGTTGGACACGGAAGGTGCCGACGGAGCTAACTTCCGCGACACTTACGGCATCAACCAGTACTTGATCAAAACGATCAACGACTGCTGGGCTGTTGGAACTCGCTTTGAGTGGTGGGCACCGAAGAACGGCGACGCGACCAGTCGTGCCGACGTCTTCGACCTGACTTTCGGCGTCAACTACCGACCGCACGCCAACGTCATCGTTCGTCCTGAAATCCGCTTCGATTGGGATAGCGACCGCGTCGCTGGACTGCAGGACAACGCTGCAAGCCAAACGACCTTTGGGATCGATTCGATCTTGACGTTCTAAGTCCTAAATGGATCCGTACGGGGGGTTGCCGAGCGTTTCTCCCCCACGTTCTAGACCCGCTGCATGTGCGGATTCAGAGTCAGACCAAACCCGGTCGCCCAAGTGGGCGACCGGGTTTTTTCGTTTGCTAGCACGAGTATCGAGCGGATCATTCTCGGCGACCGGCAAAGTTTGCCATCTAGCGGGTGGTTCGGGGAATTCCGATTGATTTCGACCTCCCTGTCAGCTGGAGATTGCGGGATGGGCCGCCGATGACGTGTGATGACTGATTAGCGATGCACCGGTTGGTTGTGGTCAATAGGCGGCTTCCCGTGGCCCGCCACACCAGCGACGCAAACGGCTCAGCGAACCACGCTGAGTAACTCAAAAAAGAAACTGAACCAATTGGGAGTTCACGAGCGATGAAATTAAGCAAACTGGCCTTCATGGCTGCGCTATGCTCTGGAGGCATCGGTTTGCCGGCCTTAGCGCAAGCCCCTTCCAACGGACCGGGAAACACGATTGCCCTCGTCGGCCACTGCGATTGCGGCGAAGCCGTCTGTGGATGCGAATCGGTACCCGATTGCGGCTGTGAAGCGAGCTGCGGATGCGAAACCGACTGCTGTGACAGCGGTTGTGATGGTGGCTGTGATAGCGGTTGCGGCTCAGCCTCGGGACTCGGTTTGGGCAGTTGCCTTGATGCCGGATGCCTCGACGGATGCTGTGACTGCTGCCTCGGCGATCCGTACACGCTATTCGGAGATTGCTGTGGACTTACCGCTGGCGGTTGGTTGCAAGCTGGCTACTTCAACAAAGGAAGCCAATCTCGCTTCAACAGTTACTCGGACAAGCTGCAGCTGAATCAAGCTTGGGTGTTCGCAGAAAAGGCACTCGATACCTCATGCGGTTTCGATTACGGCGGGCGAGTGGACTTTGTGTACGGTACTGACGGACCGGACACGCAAGCATTCGGCACCGGATCTGGCTGGGACAATGGTTGGGACAATGGTTCCCACTACGGTTCCGCACTTCCACAACTGTACGGTGAAGTCGGCTACGGCGACTTGTCGATCAAGGCTGGTCACTTCTTCACCATCATTGGATGGGAAGTCGTTGCCGCTCCCGACAACTTCTTCTTCAGTCACGCCTACACGATGTACAACAGCGAGCCTTTCACCCACACCGGTGCATTGGCCACGTACAACGCGAGTGACGACGTCACTGTTTGGGGTGGTTACGTCCTCGGATGGGACAGCGGATTTGACGACAATGGGGACGCGTTCCTCGGCGGTGCGTCACTTTCGCTGACCGATGATCTGACCCTGATCTACGCAGCGATCGGCGGTCGATTCGCTGAGCAGCGTTTCAACGGCCCCGATGGTGGTCAAAAGGGTTACATGCACTCGATCGTCGTCGATTACTCGCTGTGTGACGATGTTCAATACATCTTCCAAAGCGATTACCTGGACGCAGAGTACTCGGACGGTTCGCAGCGTGACTCGATCGGTGTCAACAACTACCTGATCAAGACGATCAACGACTGCTGGGCAGTTGGAACTCGCTTCGAGTGGTGGAACACAAAGAATCAGACTCCGAACAGCAGCGATGTGTTCGACCTGACTTTCGGCGTGAACTATCGCCCACATGCGAACGTGATCTTACGTCCCGAAGTTCGCTTCGACTGGGATAGCGATCGCGTGGTTGGCCTCGACAACAATGCCAACACTCAAACGTCCTTCGCAATGGACGGCATCCTGACCTTCTAGGTTGATGCTCAATGGGTCTTGCGACCCAAATCAAATCTGAACCCGGTTGCCATCCACGGCAACCGGGTTTTTTCGTTGACCCAAGACCTCCGGTGAATTGGATGCCCCTGGATTCATCACCGTTTCCCATGCGTCTCCCTGCCGCTACTCGGCATCGCGACAATGACCGGTCCATCGACGGTCGGCCTGTCGACGTTCGGATGCTTGGCGTTCGGATGCTTGGCGTTCGGATGCTTGAATCCGAAACGCTGAATCACGAACCAGGCACTGCCCCGAACCGTTCGACATTGGGGCTTTGATCTCCGGCCAGCGGCGATCAAGTTTTCAGCAAGACTCGACCCAGGTCGGCAGGCCCGTTCGCGGTCCCACGAATCCGGCTGGGACACACGTTGCCGTGGGCAATCCCCTGTTCGTGGGATCGAATGCAGCCGAACCGATCGCGTCATCAGAGCAAGCTTCGCATCTCTCCGTTGAGCTTGTCGTCCATGGCTAGTTCGACAGCCTTACAAGGAACGGGGCCGTCCATCGACGACACTGGAGGCCTGCTATCCGGCCATGGTTGGAGCGGTTTAGCGATCGTTGATCGGTCATCTCCAGCTGGATCTTGGCAATCCCCTCACCCGGACGGGAATGCCTGCATTGAAAGCAGGCATCTGTCGCCCGTCTGCCCTGACAATGGGCATGGATCGGTTTCGGAGACCCGTGATTAATCGTCGGATTCCCTGCGATCATAAAAAACAAGAAAGCGTAAAGTGTTTATGCGTAACGTCTTGGGGATCGTCTTGTGGGAATTTTCAATCGATTGGCGCGGGGCTTGCCTAAGAAATCCGGACAGCGAGCGAACGCTTCGATCACCACCACTCTCAACTTAACGAGCGATCTAAGAATGGCCCGGGCAGGAGTTGAAGGTGAGAAACCGAGGTTCGCTTGTGTCAAGAGTTGGCGTCTCGCAGCTGCGCGAGACCGCTCGATCCGGTTTCACATCGCTGAAGGTTAATACAAAAATGTTTGCTACGTTGCGAGCACCAATGCTCACGAGTCTTTTCCTGGTCGGGCTGTTCGGACTCGGGCTAACGTCCGCGTCCGTGACGATGGCCCAAGACGAGGCCGTCGCAGATTCAGAAACTGCCGCTGTACAAACGGATGCCGCTGAGGCTGAGGTGGGTGCAGAGGCTGAGGCGGGTGCGGGGGCCGCCGCAGAAACCCCGGAGGCGGAGATCCCAACCGAAGCAGCAGTCGCTGTTGACGGTGAGAGTGCGTATTCCAGTGAGGAGTACATGGCCTCAGCGGAATACGCAACCTTCACAGTCAATAACCTGTGGATCTGCATTTCAGCAGCACTCGTGTTCATCATGCACTTGGGTTTCACGACGCTCGAAGCGGGCCTGACCCAAAAGAAAAACGCTGTGAACATCATTTTCAAAAATGTTTGGATCGTTTGTTCGGGCATTCTGCTCTACGCGGCCTGGGGATTCAACGCAATGTATCCCGGAGACTTCAATGGATTCTTCGCAGTGGGAAGCTGGTTTGGCCAGTCCCTGAACGATGCGAGCATGACAACTGCTGAGTACAACGCCGGATACACCTGGTGGGGCGACTTTATCTTCCAGGCAATGTTCTGTGCGACTGCTGCAACCATCGTCTCTGGTGCTGTCGCAGAGCGAGTAAAGCTTCCAGTCTTCATGTTGTTCGCAACGATTCTCGTCGGCCTCGCCTACCCGATTTCCGGTAGTTGGAAGTGGGGCGGTGGATGGCTGGATCAGATGGGCTTCTACGATTTTGCTGGCTCAAGCATCGTCCACGCATTCGGCGGTTTCGCAGCCTTGGCTTGTGCCATGTTGTTGGGGCCACGTACCGGAAAGTACATGCCATCGGGTATCACCGCGATTCCGGGGCATAGCATGCCGTTGGCAGCGATTGGCGTTTTCTTGCTCTGGTTTGGTTGGTTCGGCTTCAATGGCGGCTCCGCTCTTTCCGCTGACCCCAAAGCTGTCTCCTACGTCTTCGCCACGACAAGCCTCGCGGCCTGTGCAGGTGCGATTGTTTCGATCGTTGTCTCTTGGGCTGTGATGTCCAAACCTGATGTTTCGATGGCCTTGAACGGTATCCTTGCCGGCTTGGTTGGTA
>JBPCVD010000488.1:0-3003 GCA_051010815.1 Rubripirellula sp. | reverse complement strand
TTACTCAGGCTGGCAGCGCACAGCCGCGGCCGGAGACAGTGGTGGTGGCCGCCGGTGGAGATGGAACTCTCTCCCTCGCAGCATCGATTCTGTTTCTTGAAGGACGCGAGACACCCGGCGCGGCGGTTGTTCCAATGCCTTTGGGAACAGAAAATCTTCTGGCTCGGCACTTCGGACAGGAATCATCTGCCGAATCGGTGCTGCAGACGATTCGCCATGGCGACCTCCTGCAGCTGGATGCTGGAATGGCGAACGAGCAAGCCTTCTTGATCATGGCAACCTGCGGATTCGATGCCGAAGTCGTGCGGCGTATGCACTTGGCCCGCAAGGGTCACATCAATCGGTTCAGCTACTTTGGCCCTATTCTCTCGGCGTTACGATCCTACCGATTCCCCACCTTGCATCTGACGGTCGACGATGATGCCCCCTTGGAATGTTGCTGGGCCATGGTTTTCAACCTGCCACGTTATGGTGGCGGCTTGAAGATCGAGCCCGATGCGATCGGTGATGACGGCCAGCTGGACATCATTGCGTTCAAGCGCGGATCGATTGCCAGCGGAATCAGATACGTCTCGAAAATCTGGAGCGGCCATCATCTGACCGACGGCGAGGTGACTCGACTCAGGGGAAAGGAAGTCACGATCCGCTCGGACGCCGCGGTACCACTCCAGCTGGATGGCGATTTTGCGGGCAACCTGCCCCTGAAAATCACGACCCTGCCGCGACGCATCCCTCTCATCGTTCCGAGCAGCGGTCGCGATTCCGGCATTTCGGACATGGGTTAGTCGGATTGCCCGGTCGGCTCGGATCACCGAAAATTCGGGCATGAATGATCCATCCAACTCAATCGCCAGCGTCACGGTCGGACCCTATCAATGCGGAGCCAACGAACCGCTTCTGCTGATTGCTGGTCCCTGCGTTCTTCAAACCATGGACCTCGCGTTACAAATCGGCGAGGTCCTGTCGCGTCTGAACCAGCGGCCCGACATCAACGTGATATTCAAATCCTCGTTTGACAAGGCGAATCGGACGAGCTTGAACGCGGAGCGCGGCCCTGGATTGGAGGGCGGTCTGAAGATGCTATCCGCGATCGGCGAAGAAACGGGTCTGCCGACAACGACTGACGTCCACTTACCTTCGCAGGTCGAAAGCGTCGCCGAAGTTTGTTCGCTGTTGCAGATCCCGGCATTCCTGGCCCGCCAAACGGACCTGCTGGTCGCCGCCGCCCGAACCGGGTGTCCGGTGAACGTCAAGAAAGGACAGTTCATGTCGCCCGACGACATGCGTTACGTCGTCGACAAGGTGCAGGGCAGTGGCGATGGCGGCATCATGCTTTGCGAACGAGGCACGTTTTTTGGTTATGGACGGCTGGTCAACGACATGCAGTCTCTGGTGTTGATGCGAGCCCTGGGCGTGCCGGTGGTCTTTGATGCGACCCACAGCGTCCAGCGACCGGGAGGTCTCGGTGGCGCCACCGGCGGAAACCGCGAAATGGTCGAACCTTTAGCCCGTGCGGCCGTAGCAATCGGTACCGACGGACTCTTTTTCGAGACGCATCCGACGCCTGAGACCTCTCCGAGCGACGGTCCGAACATGATTCCGCTGGATGGCTTTGAAACCACTGTCCACCGTTTGTTGCGGTTGCGAGAGGTCGCTCAGGAGATCATTGCGGAGGCGTGACCCAGGATCTCGTTGAGAAAACAGGCTTCAGCAAGTCCGAGGCCGCGAGTGCTTTCCACTGGATCGCGAACGCTAGAACCAGACCATTCCCCGACCTGCCCCGGTCATCATTCGCCTGAAGCTTTGCCGGCCGGGCGCGGAGCGGGACGACTTCCTTACGACGCCCACCTATGAACCGCTCGATTCGCTCTCGTTCACCACGCGGATTCCGTCCTCAACGCGGGTGGTCGATGATCACCTGCGGTCTTATCGCGGGCAGTGTCCTGATCTCGGGTTGCGGCGATGACACCAATGCGGTGCGAGAGATCCAGTCGCGACGACAGCAACGGATGCAGTCCGAGACGAAGGAGGACCACGTGGGTGAAGCCTTCGGGCTTTTGAGTCGATTGGTCGAACTGAATCCCGAGCAAGCCCAACGACAAATCACCTACCACCTGAACCGTTGGAAGGAAGAAAAGACGCTTGACCCCACGCCCGTCACGCCATTGGTCCGGACCATCAGCGAAGTGTTGCCGGCGGAACAAGCCGAGGAATGGATTGGTCGGGAATCGTTTGCACCATCGGACGTCAACCATCTGCGCGACAGCTATCTGTTTCGTCGTATCGCCGAATGGGCTGACCAAGAGCGATCGGAAGATCCGTTGTTGGCCGACTGGCTGACCAAGATGGACAGCGAATTGCCAGAAGAGCAAAGCACAAAACTCCGCACGGCAGTTCGGCTGTTTGATTGGACGGTTCGGAACATTGCCTACGAACCGCTGCAACCCAATGGCAGCCTTCCGCCGCACCCTCCGATCCGGGGCGACATGCCTCTTCCCAATTTTTCGTTCGGCATGCAGTTTCAGGGGCCTGGTTATCGCCAGACCGACTACAAGACAGTTTGGCGAGGTATCGGTGACTCGCTTCAACGCGCGGGCGTGTTCACTCAACTATGCCGACAAGCTTCAATCCCTTCCTTCGTGCTGGCGACGCAATCGGCGGAGGATGGCGAGTTGAATCCGTGGTCGGTCGGCGTGCTGATCGGCGACGAGATCTACTTGTTCGAACCCGAATTGGGCATCTTTGTTCCTGGACCGGGACAAGTTGGCATCGCGACGTTAGCTGAAGCCCGCAGCGATGCATCGATCATGCGACGACTGAGAGTGGTGTCGTACTTTGACTACCCACTGACCAAGGACGACATTCAACAGTGCATCGCACTGCTGAACGTCCTTCCCGAAGCGATCAGCCCGCGAATGAAGCTACTTGAGTCAGGCTTGACCGGAAACCGAAGGATGAAGGTCTTCGTGGACGCCGATGCGCTTGCCGAGCGAATTGATGCGG
>JBPCVD010000487.1:0-3484 GCA_051010815.1 Rubripirellula sp. | reverse complement strand
TCCGGTCCGCAACTTAAAGAGCTGCGAGAAGCAGGCGACGTGCTGAAAGAAGACATGTGGAGTTCGGTGGGAGTGCCGCTCCGCCTCGATGCGAAACAACTGCGGTCCGCGCGAATCGCGGCCGGTACCGTTCGTACAAACGATGAAGCGGCCGAGCTTCTTGACCTGGCCGAACTCAACCCAATCGATGAAAAGCGTTTGACCGGCGAGGCCGAAGGTGTCCTGCTCGAAATTACCGGTTCCATTGCGTCGGGCAGAGTTCGTCGATGGCAAAGCAACTTGACCTCAACCCTGGAAGCTGGCGACGTCAACACTTGGGTGATCTCGATTGATTCGGGAGGCGGCAGCTTGGACAACAGCGCGACCCTGGCCGGATGGTTCGCGGAACCTGAGCCGCCGCTGCAAACCGTGGCTGGATTGGTTCGCGGCGAAGCACGTGGTGACGCGGCCTTGATCGCCGTCGCCTGCAAACCGCTGTACATGAAGCCTGACGCAAGGCTCGGCGGCCCAGGCGGCGATGCGATCACATCGGAAAGTTTGCAGCGCTACGATGAATTGGTCGATCAAATTGCGCTCGCCACCAAACGCCCCGCCGCGTTGATACGTGGACTTCTTGATCCAAGCCAGGAAGTCTTTCGCTACACGAACCGAAAAACGGGACGAGTACGTTTTGCGACCGAGGAAGACATCACACGCGGCGTCGAAGACCGCGAAGCGGAACTGGCCAGATGGGAACGCGGAGAACAAATCGAACTCGGCAATGGCTTGACGGCGCCCGAGGCAATTGCGCTCGGACTTGCCGATGGCGAATCGCGATCCATCGAAGACACTTCGCGTCGCGTCGGATTGAGCGGAACGCCACCGATCGTTTCGGATCGAGGCCTGATTCGATTCGTCGAGAACATCGGTCGCAGTAACACGCTTGCCTTCCTGTTGTTGTTCATTGGATTCGCGGCTTTGTCAGCCGAAGCGAACGCCCCCGGCTTGAGCGTCCCCGGATTTATCGCGTTGATTTGCTTTGCGCTTTATTTCTGGATGAAGTTCCTGGCCGGGACCGCAGAGTGGCTCGAACTGGTCGCGTTTTCGCTGGGGCTCATTTGCATTGCGATCGAGATTTTCATTGTTCCGGGATTCGGTGTCTTCGGAATTGGTGGCTTGGCGTTGACCGTTCTGGGGATCGTCCTCATGAGCCAGACGTTTGTGGTTCCTCGAAACACCTATCAAATTCAAGTTCTCACCCGCGGCATTTGGGTCGCACTTGGTGGCGCCGGCGGCATGGTGGGAGGATTCCTGATGATCCGTGCGATGCTGCCACATGTCCCCCTATTGCGCGGGTTGGTCATGGAGGCGCCGGATGAGGAACAGATCAGCGAATCGGAGAAGCTGGGCGACTTCAGCCATTTGCTGGGCGAAACGGGCACTGCTTCCACGCCGTTGCGCCCCTCAGGAAAAGCACGGTTCGGCGACCAGATCGTTCAGGTTGTCAGTGACGGTACCGCCATCCCAGCAGGCGAACCGGTACGTGTGACCGACGTTCTGGCAACCAAAGTCGTCGTGGAACCGGTGGAGAACGGATGACCTTCTTGTATGCGGTCCTGCTGATCGTTGCGTTTTACTTGCTGCTGATCGCCGAGTTCTTCTTGCCGACAGGTGGCGTACTCGGTACGGCTGCAGTGGCTGCGCTGATCGCCGCCCTGGTTATCGCGTTCTCCCACAGTCTGTGGGCTGGCATCGGTGTGGTCGTTTTTGTCTCCGCCACAACACCGCTCGTCATCCTTGGTCTGTTGCGAGCGTGGCCGCACACGCCCATTGGCCGCCGCATGCTGAACCGCCGGCCAGGTGACATGGGCAATGCTCCGCCCAAAAAGATGACTCCGAAAGGAACGCCGCTGGACGATTTGATCGATCGAATCGGTACCGCCAAGACGGACCTACTGCCGAGCGGAATGATCTCGGTCGATGGCGAGAATATCGACGCCGTCAGCACTGGCATGCCGATCGACTCGGGTACGCAGATCATTGTGACCAGTGTCGAAGCGGGACACGTGCATGTACGGCCCGCAACGGAGGAAGATTTGAAACGAGACCAACCGACGCCTCCTCAGTCGCCACCCTCACTCGAGAACCCAATCGAATCATTCGAAATTGAGTGACGCCCTTTAGCGGTGACGCCCTCCAACACAGACGCCGTTTCGTGACGAACACCCCATCCGTCTTCGGCTCAATTCTTCGCTAGCCGGTCACTCGCTGACCACGACGCTCGCAGCCATCGATACAATCGGAAGTCTGCCAATCGGAGCGGACGCCAACCGATCTTGTCGTCAGAGGCCAACGACATGTCAGATGATGCACGAATCAACAAACTTGGACGTTATTCGAAGGAATCGGACCGCCTAATTCTCGAAGAACACTCCGCCGGATGTGGCGGCATCATTCTTCGTTGGCGAGATCCGAATGAGGGAGTTCCGATTCGCATTCAGGCTGCCGCAGCAGTCCAGCCTGACTTTTTTCTTGATGGCGCCGCGCTTCCCTCGGTTCGCTTCATCGCCAAACCCGGGCCACACTTGCTCGCCATCCGTTTGACGCTGCGGCATCGTGAGCCCCGTTGGTTCAGCACGCTCGGTTACGTTGATGTCGGTCCGCAAGACGAAGGCTACGACGAACTCATTCCGGGGCTTTCATCGGGCGATCAAGGTTGGGTGTTTCGAGTAGCCGGCGAATCTGAATTCGTAACGACACAGGACTCACTTGAGTGGGCCGACCCGCTGCATGACGATTCCGCTTGGGAAACCCCGGACGAAACGGAGTTGCCCCAGGACAATTCCGGCTATGAGCACTGGCGTTACCAACTACTGACACGTCGTGGCGCAAAAGTCTTTGAAGTACCCGACGTTCAAGAACTTTGGTTTCGCAAACGTTTCGTGTTGGCGCGAGGACCGAAATGAAAGCGACTCCATCAGGCCCCGCCCCAACGATTCGTCCGCAGCCCTTTGCGCTCGTCCCCCAACATTTTGGCTCGATGTTGTTCGATCGGCAGAGAGTTCAGTACTTTCCGTTTGATCACGATGCCAGCGAATTGCTCGAGCTTTGGACCCGGGAATCCTGCGACGGAATCATCGGAGAACAAAAGGATGAACACCGGCGTTCACAAATTGCTGGTTTTGCCGAGCACCTCTTGCGTGAAGGGATCCTCTCCTGCGACGGGCGTCTTGACGCAAAAGTGCTGAAGCCTGCCGCGAATAATCGGCCGACTACATCCATGGAAACGATGGAGGCTAAGCGAGTCGATCAAAATCATCTCACCGGCCCCCTGGTGACCCACGTCGAAATCGTTGGCGCCTGCAACATCACCTGCACTCATTGCTTTGCTGGAGATCTTCCGAGAAATCAGAACCCGCTGACGCTCGACGAACTCGACAAGCTGTTTCGCGACCTTGCTTCGATTGGTTGCTTTCGCGTCAGCTTGACGGGCGGAGAACCGCTC
>JBPCVD010000486.1:0-8243 GCA_051010815.1 Rubripirellula sp. | reverse complement strand
TGCGAAGATGGCGGCGGGTTCGGTATCGCGCATCCATTCAGATTCCTCCCGAAACCGATCTCTCCGCTCAGAACCAACTGCAACGCTCGCGGCATCGCGAACGGCGAGCGACGCTGGCGGCGAACGGGATCAAGATCGAGTCGCCCAACGCCGGTCGCAAGCCTCGGCGCGCCACGACAAGACGAAATCGGAGGGTAATACGGGAAGTCTTTCCGAAACAAATCACGTGGAAACCAGCGACGAACCCGATTTGCAATCTGCGGAGAATCGTGAATCATCCGGCTTCGATGTGGCACCGATTGCCTCCGCGATTGTCCAGGAAACCCCTTCAAGCACTGACTCCACCGAGTCAGGTTCACAACCAAGTCTCCAAGCCACGGGGGCCTCCACAGAGGACAATGGCCAGCGACATCGGCACGAAGGCGAACGTCCTGTCGCGGGGCAATCTTCTTCCGAACAGGGCATAGCAAGCGGCCAAGAATCGGCAGCGCAGAACGTCTCTCAGCGAGCTGAAACTGCTAGTGAAGTCAGCTCCGAAGAATCTGAGCAGACGTCCGGTCTGGTCTCGAAGAGAGCGTCGCACGAGCGTGAGGACCGCCAACGCTCATTGCAGGAAGCGAAACCACGAGAACCGAATTCATCCCGTGCGGAAATCGCTGCACGAGCTGCCGAGGGCGCGATCATCGACGAGACGGTACAACGAACGGTTGTCGCGACAAGGGTGAGTCAGTTGTCGAATGCGGTCGCGTCAAGCGTCGCAAGCACGGTCGCATTGCAGGATGCGTCACCCAATCGTGGGAACGCCGGAGTCCCAGGGGGCCAACGCGACTCAGTACCCAGTTCAGCCTTTGGCGTGACGATCAGAACCGAGAGCCATGACCCCGCGTCGACGGCGAAACCTGCGAGAGCGGCGGACACCGTTTCCCGGGTCAAACTCATTCAACGAGTCTCGAAGGCTTTCCAGCATCTTGGGCCAAGTGGTGGCGTTGTGCGATTGCGTCTCGCTCCAGCAGAACTCGGATCGATTCAGATTGAAATGCGGATTCAGCATCGCAAGGTCCAGGCTCGCGTGGTGGCCGAGACCGATGCGGCTGCGGCAGCACTGCGTGAACACTTGCCGGAGCTTCGTGCCCGATTGGAATCTTATGGGATGCAGATCGAGCGTCTCGATGTCGAAACCGGCGGTGAGGAGGGGCAACGGGGAACGGCCTTTGATGAAGGGTCGCAGCATCAGACACGAGAACAGCCGCGACACCCTCCGCATTCCGACACCGGGACGGTTCCGCAGAGTCAGGAACCGCACCAAGTTTCACAGGACGTTTCATCAGCGGATAATCTCGCCCACGGAATGGACGTTCGGTTGTAGTTCGCGCTAACGACCTCTGGGATTGCTCTCGCGTTTTGGCGCTTCCAGATCGTACAAACGATGATGAACGATCAGGTCGAGATTTCGAAGGGAACATCATGTCACAAATCGGACAGCCCGCTACAGCCAATTTCACGTCCCAGCAGTCCGCGGGGCGAACTGGTCAGTCCAACGAGGGCTACAACGATCTGGATGTCGACCAGTTTCTGAAATTGCTGATCAGTGAACTTCAGAATCAGGATCCGTTGGATCCCATGGACAACAGCGAGATGGTGCAACAGATCGGTCAGATTCGCGAAATCGGGGCAACCGATCAATTGACTCAGACGTTGACCAAGCTGTCGTCCAGCCAGGAATTGGTGACTGCGAGCAGCTTGATTGGGCAAACGGTTCAGGGCCTAGCGGATGACGCGAGCGCGGTCGATGGTGTCGTCGATCGGATTACGGTGGAGACAAGTGAGGAAAACGATTCACGAACAGTCAAAGTTCATGTAGGTGGAAAGACGATGGATATTAAGAACATTCGGGAAATACAAACTGGGTAAAGTCTGCCGATTAGGAATCGCCGTCACTGACTGAAAACGTAGTTGCGTTTCACGTCGAGAAGAAGGCGATCCATCAGCGGATCGATCCCAGAAACACTGGGAGATCGACGTCGATGGGACTCACATCCGCCCTCACCACTGCGCTGACCGGCCTCAGCGCTGCTGAAACTCAAATCGACGTCATTGGCAACAATCTTGCCAACTCTCAGACCGTCGGCTTCAAATCTTCCGACGTGATCTTTGGAACGCAGTTCCTTCAAACGCTCTCGCTCGGCGCTGGCCCGACGCAGAACAACGGCGGCGTCAATCCGCGACAGATCGGTCTTGGCGTGCAAGTGGCAGAAATCGCCGCCAATCACAATCAAGGTACGATCGAGATCAGCAGCAGTTCCTCGGATCTGGCGATTCAAGGCGATGGGTTCTTCATCGTCGAAGGTGGCGATGGAGAGCAACTCTACACTCGCAACGGAATCTTCAGGCTCAACAGCGATGCGGAACTGGTCAGTGCGACGGGGCAACGATTGCTTGGCTACGGCGTTGATGAGCAATTTCGCCTGCAGAAGTCGGCTCTCGTTCCCCTTTCGGTTCCGCTTGGGACAGAGAGTGTTGCCAAGGCGACCGAAAATGTCACTTTCGAAGGTTCGTTGACTCCCGAAGGCGATTTGGCCACGGTCTCGCAGGTCATTGAATCGAGCAAGCTGAGCGATTCTCAAGTTCCGCAGCCGGAAGCTTCGGGCATCGGCATCGGCACCGGACCTCTTTCGGATGTGAACGCCATCACGGTGAACAACGGAGGCGCCGGATCGTTGACCGCTGGCACCTACCAGTACCGTTTCTCTCTCGTCGACGCTGCGGGAAAGGAGTCGACGCCCAGTTCGTTGTTGAGTTCAACCGTGGGTGCCGACGGGCGAATCGAATTGACCAACCTTCCGCAAGATTCATCAGGAAACTACCCGTCGGTCAATGTCTATCGAAGCGGACCCAACGGTAGCGACTTGTTTTTGCTTGGCTCGGCAGCGGCGGGATCGACATTCAATGATGACGGTTCCACGCCATTGTCAGGGACTCCACTGAATGAGAACTCTCTGACTGGAAACTACACCTACATGGTCACGTACCATCGTGCGGGTGAGAAAGAGAGCCGCCCGAGTGCTTTGATCGGGCCGCAGAATGTGGTCAATGGTCGGGTGTCATTGTCGAATCTGCCCACGCCGCCTGTGCCTGCGGCCGGTAGCGGATTCCCCGCGTACGATGAGATTCGGATCTATCGAAATCTGGCGGGTGATCAAAACAACTTCTACCTGGTGGATACCGTTCCACCGGGATCAACCTATACCGACTCCAAGACTGATGCGGAAATCGCAGATCTGTCGATCGCCGGGAATCAGTTGGTGGACTTGGATGGGCCGACGATCAACAGCAGCACGTTGTTGACCGACGTCCTCAAACGCGACGGCCTGACTTACCAGAACGCTTTCAAACTTGGAACGCTCAGCTTCGACGGTCGCAAGGGTGGTCGGGCGCTGGGCACGAAGACGATTGAGATTACCGAGACGTCAACCGTTCAAGAGTTTGTTGACTTCGTGGAGTCCGCCTCCGGAATTCAAAGTCTTCAACTCGATTCGCAGAATCCAATTCTGGGGTCGGAAAATCAAATTCCTGGTGAGAGTGGCGACTTGGTGCCCGGGGGCTATATCCAGGACGGAACCATTCGATTCGTCAGCAATACAGGCGAGCTGAATGCCATGGAAATTGATTTGTCGGCGTTCCGGATCGAAGATAGCTTGGGCAATATCTCTACGCCGAACTTGGCCTTTGGCGTGCTGCAGGAAGCCCAGGGGCAAAGTGCGGTCAGCGACTTTGTTGTCTACGATTCGTTGGGCGTGCCGATCAACGTTCGCGTCACCGCGGCGCTAGAAAGCCGCACGAACGAACAGACGGTCTATCGTTGGTATGCCGACAGTCCAGAAAACCAACCGTTGTCCGGAACGGACGTGTCCGTCGGGACGGGGCTGCTGCGATTTGATGGTAACGGCAACTTTGTGTCCGCGACGAACGACCGAATTGCCATCAATCGGCACGGCGTGCCGAGTGTGACGCCATTGCAATTCAATCTCGACTTTGGAAGCGTGTCGGGCTTGGCCACTCAAGACGCGACGCTGGCAGCAACTCGACAGGACGGTAGCGAGCCTGGCGTACTGAACAGTTTCGTGGTTGGGGAAGACGGAACCATCCGTGGTGTCTTCAGCAACGGGGTGACGCGTGATCTTGGCCAATTGCAATTGGCGCGTTTCGCCAACCCAGTGGGATTGGAAGAACGTGGACTCAATCTATACGCCAAAGGCATCAACACCGGTTTGCCGGTTCAGGGGGCACCTGGGGAAAGTGGAATCGGCAGTGTCATCGGTGGGGCTCTTGAGTTGAGTAACACCGACATCGGAAAAGACCTGGTTGATCTGGTCTTGGCCAGTACTCAGTATCGCGGGAATAGCCGCGTCATCACCGCGAGTCAGCAGCTCTTGGACGAGCTTTTGAACCTGCGACGTTAGTTTGGATCCGGCTGGGACTTTCCACTCACGGTCCGCTTCCACAAACCGATGCGTTCCTTGAACGGTGGTTGCTGTCCTCGGCACGGTCTTGCGGAGCCAAAAGTCTGAACGGGGTCCCGAGCGGACGTACCCTGGTGGCGGGCTCCGATTGTCAGCACAATTTCCACTTCTGCTGTCGATGAGTTGTCCCGCGTGGCGGTGACCTGCGGCATTGCAGTAGATGCTTCGATCGAGCCACCTTGTAGTAAACGATAGAGTTTTCCGATGGCAAAAGCCCCTAAGAACGCGATCAGCCCCACACGCGTCGAAGACTATCCCGAGTGGTACCAGCAGGTCATTCGCGCCTCTGATCTGGCAGAGAATAGCCCGGTTCGTGGCTGCATGGTTATCAAGCCCTGGGGTTACCGACTGTGGGAGAACATGCAACGTGCGCTCGATGACATGTTCAAGGCAACGGGACATCAGAACGCCTATTTCCCCCTCTTCATTCCGATGAGCTTCCTGGAAAAGGAGGCGGAGCATGTGGAAGGGTTTGCCAAGGAATGTGCGGTGGTGACGCATCATCGGCTGGAACCGGATCCCGACGGTGGACTTCGGCCAGCAGGCAAATTGGAAGAACCGCTGATCGTGCGACCGACCAGTGAGACCATTATCGGTGCGACCTACGCAAAATGGGTTCAGAGCCACCGCGACTTGCCGATCCTCATCAACCAATGGGCGAACGTCGTCCGCTGGGAGATGCGGACGCGAATGTTCTTGCGAACAGCTGAATTCCTTTGGCAGGAAGGACATACCGTTCATGCCACCAGCGAGGAAGCGATTGCGGAGACGGAGCAGATGATTGACGTCTACGCGGACTTTGCCGAAAACTGGATGGCGATGCCTGTCATCATCGGCAGCAAGACTGCGGACGAACGTTTTCCCGGTGCGGTCGAGACGCTTTCGATCGAGGCGATGATGCAAGATCGCAAGGCGTTGCAGGCCGGGACCAGTCATTTTCTCGGGCAGAACTTCTCGCGTGCTCAGGAGATCATGTTCCAGGCCGAGAATGGTGAACGCGAATACGCTTGGACGACGAGTTGGGGTGTATCAACTCGCCTGGTAGGCGCACTCATCATGAGTCACAGCGACGATGATGGGCTCGTCGTGCCGCCGCGACTTGCACCTGCACAGATCGTGATCCTTCCGATCTATCGCGATGATTCACAGCGTGGCGAAGTGCTGCGTTATGTCGAGACGCTGCGTGATGAGTTGACACAGCAGCAGTATGCCGGCGCCGCAATTCGAGTCGAGATTGATGATCGCGACATTCGTGGTGGGGAAAAGAAGTGGCATCACGTCAAGCGTGGAGTGCCGATTCGCTTGGAAGTGGGACCGAAGGACATGGAGAAAGACTCCGTGTTCATGGGGAGACGCGATCAGCCCAAAAGCAAGCCCATGAGTCGTGTGGAGTTGATTTCGGGCATCGGCGATCTGTTAGCAGAAATGCAACAGTCGCTATTCGATGCCGCGGCGAAACTTCGTGATGAGAACTCACGTGTGATCGACAACGAAAAGGACTTCCGAGATTTCTTCACGACTTCGAACGAGCAGGAAATCCACGGCGGATTCGCTCACTGTCACTTTGCAAACGAGGACGTGTTGCAGCCTCTGTTGAAGGAACTCAAGGTTACAATCCGTTGTGTCCCGCGGGACGACAACGATGAACCTGGAACCTGTTTCTTCACCGGCAAGCCCGCCGCGAAGAAAGCGATCTTCGCGAAGGCGTACTAGTCGTCCGATGCTCTCTCAACGTTTGGTGACAAGCGTCTCACTTAGAAATCCGTGCACTGCCGAGGGCGGTTGATAACCCAAGCGGTGACCAATGATCCTTCCTTGAGGCACGCCGATCAACGTCGTTGGATAGGTTGTCACGTCGATTCGATTCAACGTTTCTGAGTTGCGCGATGGCGAGAGTGAAATCGCCACGAAGTCGCGTTTCAATCGGCTACTGACCGACTCATCGCGCCATGTATCTCGCTTCATCAAGTCGCAGTAGTGACAGCGTTCACTGGTGATGAAGATCACCATCGGCACGTTCCTGCGTCGGGACTCTCGCCAGCCAGCCTCGAGCGTGTCGTGCCAAGAAATCGTCGGTCCCGCCGGATTCGGCGAGGTCGTGCTAACCATCCAAGGCATCTCCGCGTGGCCTTGAAGTGCAAGTGCTGCACAAACGACACATACAGTTCCCGATCTCAGCCAAACCATGAATCGATTCACGGCGTCACTCCCGTTAGAGAAGATAAATGGGTGATTAGGTGCTTCGCAGTTCTTGCGTGGCGATGGGAGATTAGGTAGCTTTTGGGGATTGGGCAATATGCCACTTGTGGGTTGTTTGTTGATCCTTCTGCGGATTCTGGTGAGCAGAATCAATGATGATCAGGCCTCGGAGATCGCTAGCGGGAAATCAACCCGAGGACGAGAGGTCCCAATCCATGAACTTGTCGCGCAATATTTCACGGCTTGTTCGCACTGTGAGTTGCTTGAGACGAACTCCAGCAGTTGTCTGCGGTCTCACAGACGCGTCCAAACCAGAGCGGAGCATATCGGCTAGATCAACTTTTTGGGGGATTTGATGATTGAAACTCAGCCATTGAATGGGAACTTCGTAACTCGAGGACGATGCCCAGCATGCCATGCAACTGACTTTGAAACGTTGTATCAGAACCGATACAGCGAGCCACCGATCCGAGACTATTTGGAGTGGTTCTACTCCTCTCAGGGTGGTGTCGATTTCGAGTATTTGCAGGACGCCGATTTCACGCTATGCGAATGCAGTTCTTGCAATCTCATCTTTCATGAATCGATTCTCAACGATGCGACGATGGAGGTCTTGTATGAAAAATGGATTGATCCCCAACAGGCGCTCGAGCAAAAGACGAGTGCGAATGATTTGGGGCTTTACATGGACCATGCTCGGGAAATCCCAGCGCTCATCGCTTACTTCGAAAAGCTACCAGCAGATTTGAGTTTCTTTGATTTCGGGATGGGATGGGGAGAGTGGGCCTTGATGGCGAAAGGATTCGGTTGCAAATCTTCTGGCACCGACCTGTCGGAGGAACGCATCGCCTTTGCACGTAGCAACGGAATCAACATTCTCACGTGGGATGAGTTACCGGACCACGAGTTCGATTTCATCAATACAGAGCAGGTCTTCGAACACATACCAGATCCACTGGGCACCCTGCGACATTTATCTCAGTGCTTGAAGGAAGGTGGAATCGTCAAGATCAGCGTCCCCTCTTCCAGCGGGATCGAGCGACGCATGAAGACGCAGGATTGGATGGCTGAAAAGCACACGAGGAATTCGCTGAATGCTGTGGCGCCTTTGGAGCACATCAATTGCTTTCGGCGAAGTTCGATTACTCAAATGGGACTGGCAGCGGGCATGGAGGAAGTGAAGATGCCCATGGCTCTGCAGTGGGCGTACAGTTCGGAGTGGCGCGGGCCCAAGAAGGTTGTGAAAAACGTATTGAGACCGTTGTACAGAAACATGCTGAAGGCCAACAATTGCGTGTTTCTGCGCAATGCCTGAGTCGTAATCGTAGGGAGCGATTCAGGCCGTGATCGAGTCAATCATGGCCGGCGAACGACTCGAAATACTTACTGCGATCGTTGGTAGATCGCAGTCAACAGAGTTTCGGTATCTTTGAACTTTTTTCCGGTGGCAAGTGTCTCGTCAATCAACTTGCGCGCGTCGGTCTCGCTGTGTCCCAACGTCACCAGTGCATCAAAGGTTTCGCT
>JBPCVD010000485.1:0-9933 GCA_051010815.1 Rubripirellula sp. | reverse complement strand
CTCTTACGCCGACGCCATTGTCGCAGACGGACACTTGAGTCCCCGCCGCCGTGTAGCGGCCCGAAGCGACTATGCGTGGGCGTTGGTCTTCCGCCACGTACCTCAGCCGCATGGCATTCCGCGACCGTGCAATTCATGGTGGGCGATCATGGTTCCACGCTGCCGCCATTCCTTTGGTGGACCGCCTCGTCGCGCGTCTTAGGGAAAGAATCAGCCCGTCGTTTTGCTGAGCTTCTTGGCGACACGCTCGAGCAACGTTTTGCTCTTGCGGATGCCTTCCATTTCCCCAACTTTACCGCCTTCGTACTCGATGCCCACGTAGCCGTGGTAGCCATGCTTTTCGCAAACGATTTGCATCATCTTTTCATAGTCGGTATTGATTTCGTTTCCGCTGTCGTCAAATTCATTCGTCTTCGCACTGACGGCCTTTGCGTAAGGCATCAGTTCATCGACCCCTTGGTAGCGATCGTACTCTTCAGGATTTTTGCCTCGGGTGATGAAGAAGTTACCGAAGTCGGGGAGCGTCCCGCAGTTCTCCATGTCGACCATTTGAATCACGCTTGCCAGCCACGCGCCGTTGCTGCTCAGGCCACCATGGTTCTCAACGATCACATTGAGCCCATGAGGTTTGGCGTATTCGCTGAGTCGTCGTAAACCGTCGGCCGCCAGTTTTTGTTGCTCCTCGTAACTGCCGCCGCTACCGGCATTCACTCGGATGGAGTGACATCCAAGAAACTTTGCGGCATCAACCCACTGGTAGTGATTTTCAACGGCGGTTGTTCGCAACTTTGCCTTGGGGTCGCCGAGGCGACCTTCCCCGTCGACCATGATCAAGAGACTCTTGACACCTTCGTCACTGCAACGCTGATTCAAATCGGTCAGGTACTTTTCGTCCTTGGCTTTGTCCTTAAAGAACTGATTCACATATTCCACCGCGTCGATGCCGAACTCGCGCTTCGTGATGCGGGGGAAATCCAAATTGGTGACGTTCTTTGACTTGTCACGTAGCGTCCGATGCAATGACCATTCGGCCAATGAAATTTTGAATGGCGCATCCCCTTTGTGGTGGTCGGCGAAGCCGGCGGCCGGAAAAAGGGCAGTTGCTGCAAGCGAAGAGGCTGTGGTCTTGAGGAACTGACGTCGATACATCGGCGGAGGTTTCCGAGGAGGGATGGAGAATGGACGAGCGACGCATTGTAACTCGTCGTTGCGTCCTTGGGAGACTCCGGCTTGGGTCAACGCCGGCTAACGCCATTACGTTTCAACAGCGACCTTTAAACGTCGTTTTCCTCTGGTTCGTCATGGTCTCGCGCGTCGGGTCGCTCATTTCCGCTCGCGGGCGCCGGTGACGGGCCGAACTGACTGAGTCCCCAACCCACCAGAAAGATGGTGAGTGTCCCAATCACCACCGTCATATTTGCGTGCAATGGATTGCGGAGAAAACTTGGTTGACTCTCGATCACCGGGAAAAAGGTCATCCAACCGATGACGAGGACACCCAGAACGACTGCGATCAGACCGACGCCAGCGTTGGCGCGACGGGCGAGGATACCCAGCAAGAACAGGCCCAGCATCCCGCCGGAAAAGATGCCTTGTAGTTTCCACCACGCATCCAGAATGCTTTTCTGACCAATCAATGCCAGTGCGACTCCAGTGCCGATAAGGCCAATCCCCACCGTCGCTAGTCTCAGTACCAGCATCGCTTGGCGTTCGTCGATATCGGGGACAAGGTATCGCTGATACAGGTCCTTCAAGAGCACCGTGGCGGAGGAGTTGAGTGAGGTGTCGATACTGCTCATCGCGGCGGCAAAGATCGCGGCGATGAGTAGGCCGGCCAATCCAGTTGGCAACTTCGTAGCGATGAAATGTGGTAGCACCTTGTCACCAATGTCGGCAGCGGACAAGGTCGATGGATCCACCGATTCTTTCAACGCAACCGATTGTCGAACCTCATCGAGAAGTTGCGGCTGAGTGGAGTAGTACGAGAACAATGCTGCTCCGATCAGAAAGAACAACAGCGAAATGGGGACATAAAGGATGGCTCCGAACCAAACGGAGCGTTTGGCCGCGGCTTCGCTCTCCGCGGTGTGGTACCGCTGAACGAAACTCTGGTCGATGCCGAAGTTCGTCAGATTGATAAACAGTCCAAACAGAAAGACTACCCAGACCGTGCTGGTTGTGATTTCAGGTCGCCAACTTCCGAGACTCATCTTCCCAGCATCGGCCGCAAGTCGGAAAGCCTGAGTTGGGCCTTCCGGCATGCCGAAGATCAGCATTCCGAACACCAATAGTGCACCTCCCATCAACACAATCGATTGAACGACGTCCGTCCAAATGACCGCCTCGATACCGCCCAACAACGTGTAGAAAGTGACAAGCACGCCGGTCGCAAGGATGATCGAAGCGATGTCCCAACCGGTTAACGCATGGAGTCCAATCGCAACGCCGAACATGATCGTGCCCATGCGTGCGATCTGAGTCAGGACATAACAGAGCATGGCGTAGGTGCGAGCCCACAATCCGAATCGGTGTTCAAGGTGGTGATAAGCCGAGATTTCACCGCTGCGTCGATAGAACGGCACAAAGTACTTCGCCGCAATCCAGGCTGCGATTGGCAACGAAAGTGTGAACACGTAAGCGTTGAAGTTGCCCCCGTACGCTTTGCCAGGGTTCCCCAAAAACGTGTTGCTGCTGAGATAGGTGCCGAAGATGGACATGCCCACGGCCCATCCCGGTAAGGCGCCGCCAGCGGCCATGAATTCGCTTGTCGTGCCGCTCTTGCGGACGAACCAGCAGCCGAAAGCGATCACTGCGACGACGTACAGAATCAGGACGATAAGGTCTGGGGTGGCCAGCGTGATGGCGGAGCTCCAGCGTGAGTGAAGGTCGAGGTAGGGCGAACGACTTCGTGTTGGGATCAGCGAAGAGAAGAGCCAAGGACTGATGAAGTCGACGCGTCATTGTCAAGTCTGGACGGCGCGATCACAAGCTTGGCGAGTTACACTACCGGAAACAAATCGGCGGGAGTCGGGCGAAACGCGAACCATTTCCCACCCCCTGAATTCCTCCCTCCCTTCTGCACAGACGTTTGTCATGACCAAGATCTTGCTATTCCTGCCACTGGCCTTCGCGACAACCTTCTTGTTCGCCGAGGCACCCAAAGTGGTCTTCGAAGAGGATTTCGAATCTGGTTTGCGGCGATGGGAAATCTTGGACCCAGGTACATGGAAGCTCAATGACTCCGGTGATAGCACCACGTTCGAGATCACCGCGCGTGGAAGCGCTTACAAACCACCGGTGCGAAGCCCAGGACATGTCGCGCTCATCAAGGACTTGGAGCTTGGAAATTTCGACATCACCTTCAAAGTTCGAAGCACCAAAGATACCGGCAACCATCGCGATTGCTGCGTCTTCTTTGGATTCCAAGATCCGACACATTTTTATTACGTGCATCTTGGGGCCAAGCCTGATCCGCACAGCGGCCAAATCATGATTGTCAACGATGCGCCTCGGTTGGCACTGACCGAGAACGAGGAGTTGACGCCGTGGGATGACCAGTGGCATACGGTCCGGCTGGTACGCAATGTCGATGCTGGCACCATCAAAGTCTTCTTTGATGAAATGTCCGAACCACACATGGAAGTTGAGGATAAGACGTTTGGATCGGGCCGGATCGGGATCGGCTCGTTCGATGATCTGAACGAGTTTGATGAGATCGTGGTCCGAGAGCATTGATGCGGTGACTCAACCGACCCGGAAGCGAAGTGATCCGGGCTCTTGCGCCGCCGGCGCGCGATGATCCGTTAGGATGCTCGCAATAAGCCAATGCTGTCCCAGGAAGATTCGCGCTGATGACTGCCAATTCGATCGAGAGGGTCTGCAAATATTGTCCGCAATGCGGGGTTCTTGGCAGCGACGTGGGCTCCGTGCCATTTCGATGTTCCGAGTGTGGTTTTTCGAACTTCTTTGGTCCCGTTGCGGCGGTCGGCGGTCTCATCACTAATGATGAAAATGAATTGCTGCTGGTGCGTCGGGCAAGGGACCCTGGAAAAGGAAAATGGGGGCTTCCAGGTGGCTTTGTGGATCGCGAAGAATCGATCGAGGAGGCGTTGGCTCGTGAGGTAAGAGAGGAGATTGGTCTCGAAGTGCAGCAGACCATGTATCTCCCTTCCTTCCCAAACCTGTATCAGTATTCGGGAGTCGTATCCCCAGTCATTGACCTTTTCTACCTCGGTCGGGTGGGTGATCCTTCTCAAATCAGATTGGCCCCAGATGAGCTAGATCACCACATTTGGGTGCGGCCAAGCGACACGCATCTCGATCAGATGGCGTTTCCGAGCAACCGATTGGCCATCGAGTATTGGCTGCGATCGCTCTAGAACGCCGCAAATCGCTCGAAATTCTTATCGTGTCGCCTGTTCCATCGCGACCGCGGCCCCAGCCAGAGAGGCCCCGTGTTTTTTTCGCTGCAATCGTTGCGTAAAGGCAGTCGGCTAGCTACAACGGTGCTTGTTGCGACTGATTCTCATTACAAACATGCGGTTTCTCAGGAGACGCTCTGCGATGCGACCTGCTTCCCGACACGGCTTCACCCTCGTTGAACTTCTGGTGGTGATTGCCATCATTGGCATTCTGGTTGGACTCCTGCTGCCGGCGGTTCAGGCCGCTCGCGAGGCTGCCCGCCGAATGAGTTGTCAGAACAACATCAAGCAGGTCGTGCTCGCCTGTCACAACTATGAGTCGGTCATGAAGCAGTTGCCTCCTGCCTGGACCAAGCCGGCTCTCACCGGGGATGGTTGGTCAGCTCAGGCCAGGATTCTGCCCTTTGTCGAAGCGATCTCGCTCGCCGAGTCCATTGATTTCGCGGCTGGCTACAAAGCTGCCACGATTCGGGTCGACGGCGTTGATCGAGCGATCTCCAGCTATCGCGTGCCGACCTATTTGTGCCCAAGCGAGGTCAACGACATTCTGCGGCCCGATGACGACGGCAACCCGGAACATTACCCGTTGAATTACGCCTACAGCGCGGGCTCCTGGTTTGTCATGGATCCGAATAACACGATGGTCGGCGACGGAATGTTCACTCCCGTTCGGGGTCGCAAGTTTCGCGACTGCCTGGATGGTCTTTCCAACACTTTGGCATTTGCTGAGGTGAAGGCGTGGAATCCGTACTTTCGTGACGTCGGCGTGACCGGCGACATGCCAATGCCTACCGTTGAAGATCAGATCTGTGGTTTGGGTGGTTCGTTAAAGGCCGACACCGGTCATACGGAATGGGTTGACGGGCGTGTCCATCAGTCGGGCTTCACGACGACGTTTACGCCCAACAAGAAAGTGCTTTGCAGCAACAGTTCGGGAGTTGAGTACGATGTTGACTTCACGAACTTTCGTGAAGGGAAGACTGCGTCCTCACCGGTACCCAGAACCTACGCTGCAGTGACTTCGCGGAGTTATCACATCGGTGGTGTCAACGTGGCTCTGATGGACGGATCGATTCATTTCGTGACGGACTCGATCGATCGTGAATTGTGGCAACATCTATCCACGCGGATGGGCCGGGAAATCGTGGAAGTGCCGCAGTAGGCATCCGCACGCCTCTTCGTGCATGACATGCGAATCAACCAGGCTCTCGTCGATTGATCGAACATTCGAGCCTGCCTGGGTCACATGTGATCCAGCGGGTCTGCGTGTCAGGCTTGCGTTCCCGTGATCGCGCGTCGAGCTAGACGTCGATTCGGCGGCCTTCGATCTCGCTTCGCTGAGCTGCCGCGAAGATGGCCGCAGCACGGTAGGCATCATTCAGATCGCTCATGTTTCGCAGCAGGCTCGTGACCGAACGATGGAACTGCGCGAGTAACTGTTCGCCAACCGGCAATTCTGTCTCCAGTGATTCGAGATGTCGTCCTGCATCATCGAACCAAACGAGTGTGGCCGGCAAGTCGATGAATGCCACGCCGCGCTCACAACAGATCTGCATCGCAGATGGTGGGCGGAACCCCAGCGCTTCGTGCCAAGAAGGCTGGATGTAGTTGCCGCAACTGATTTGTGCAGTGACCGCTGGGCATTCGCCCGCGGCAGGGAAGTCGAGGCTAAGCGAGCGATAGTCGGTTTCGTTATTCAATTGATGTGCCGACGACGTGATGTGGGTCGGCTCACGATCGACGACATAGCGACACCAGTCGATGAGCTCGACAAACTCAGAGCGGCCAACGGTGGGTGGTTTCGAGGGTGGGCGATCAATCGGTGCTGCTCGGTGATGGCAGAAGATCAGCTGGGGAGCGCCGAGTCGCGTCGCGATCAGTTCCTTGAGACGCAGGGTGGCTGGCGCAAAGCGACGTGGGAATTCCGCCATGAAAGCGACGCCCGATTGTTCGATCGTGGCGCGGACGTGCTGGTCGCTTTCTGGATCGAAGTCGAGATCGCCGGCCCAGTAGATGGCCTTGCCCGCTTCGGAGGCGGCCAACATGGGGAGCCAGCCAAGCCAGCTGCGCTGCAACACCATCACTGCATCGATGTCGCAACGGCCGACAAGCGTCCGGTAACCGTCGACAGCGTCGGCTTGAAACTCGCTGGCAGAATTCTCGGCCAATTTCGCCACGGGGCTATAAACGGCGCGCACATCAAAGCGGTCCTGCAGCATTCGTAGCGCGGGACGATGTCTCGTTTGCCAGCCTTCGCCCAGGCCGATCAGTCCGATCCGTAGTTTCATGGCGTTCGCATCAAATGAAGACGACAATTGCGACACATTCTCAACCACAGCTGTCGAGAAAACCGCGTCATGGGTTTTTATTTTCGGGCTTTCTTAACCGTGGGGTGCAGCAATTTGACGCACAGGTTTGGCATGCCCCAAGTCTCAATCGAGCAACAGTTTAGCGTTATCTGCGAAGTCAATGATCGGGGGGTAAGCAAGTTTACGTGGTCCACGTCAAGATCAATTTTTGCAGGAACTGGACGTAGCTACTTGCTCACTCAAACCACACCCATATACTCCCGCCAAATCGCCCGCAACACGCGACTGGAAATCTCTTGCTAGCTTTCCAAGAGCGCGTTGACGGAGGATTTGCCCCGCAGCCTGAAACCTTGTGGTCGCAGTCTCGCAGGGGCAACTCCCCAGTATTTCCGATTGATCCCCAATGGCCATCGCGTGGAAAGATTCCAGCGGATTTGGTGGGGTGAGAAGAGCGGTCACTGGGTAGCAGGAAAGACGATTTCGTTGACTTCCAAGCGTTTCTCATTCAATGCAGGTTCGGCCCGTTTGAATCGGAGGCCGGATGAACTCGGACAGGCAAGGTGTCGGTCCCGCTTGGCAAGTCGGTCCTTACATTGACGGAGCTATCAATGGTCTCGTTGCTTTTAGGTGTCGTTCTGGCGAGTGTACCCAGTGAACAACAATTGCAACAAAACTACGCCGAGGCTTACAGCCAGTCGTTGTCGGAGAACAAGCCCCTGATGGTCGTTGTGGGAGCACCTTGGTGCCCCGCTTGCAACGTCCTCAAGGAAAACACCATTCGCCCTATGGCACAGACCGGGGAACTGAAGGATGTGAGCTTGGCTGTGATCAACCGAGACGACAATCCGGAGCTGGCGCAGCAACTGACTCAGGGTGAGCAGATGATCCCGCAGATCATCGTTTTCACCCCCAGCGACGAAGGTTGGAAGCGTCGGAAACTACGAGGTTTTCAGACGAAGCAACCGATTCGATCGTTGATTCGCAAAGCGCTCGGAAACGGCTAGTTGCTCTCGGAGATGCCCCAAGCCACGCTTGGAGCGTCATGAACATATTCCCGGCGTCGGGGCTGAATTTTCGGATTCAGTCCCGACGCTTTTTTTTTGCAGATCCGCTATCCTGCGGGTCGAATTCTTCGGGGACTCAGCAGAATTTTGATGAGCTCCGATCGCCGAAACCGAAACTGAACCGTCGAGCATGAATTTTCCGGACGATCTGATGCACCTGATTCGGACCGACGAGCCCCTTGGGCCGTTGGCTTGGTTAGGAATTGGAGGTCCGGCTCGGTACTTCGCCGAACCGGTGGAAGACAGTGACATCCAGCGACTCGTGAAGGTCGCCAGTGAGATGGGGCTGCCAGTCCGAATCTTGGGTGGCGGTAGCAACGTGTTGGTGCGGGAGGCTGGAGTCGACGGCCTCGTCATATCGCTGGCGGGTGCGACAGATCAATCGATGTCGATTGACGGGGCTCGCCTGACGGTGGGAGCTGGGACGAAACTCTCTCACGCCGTGATCAAGGCGGTGGGGGCTGGCCTTGGGGGTCTTGAGCACTTGGTCGGCATTCCAGGTACCGTCGGTGGCGCGGTCGTTGGTAATGCTAGCGCGGACGGACGAGACATTGGTTCGACGGTTGCCTCGGTGGTGGTCCTTGAGAAGGACGGAACCACCAGGACGCTGACACAGCAGGAAGCCGGCTTTTCTCACCGAAAGACCTCGTTGGTCGGCCTGACCGTCCTGAAGGTCACATTTGAACTCGAGTCGCGGGACGTGACCGCGCTGACCAAGCGGATGCAAAAGCTTTGGATTAGCCGTAATGCGTCTCGCCCCAGCGAGGAACCCCGAATAGCGATGCCGTTCGTCGATCCGGATGGAATGCCAGCAAAAGAACTTTTGCAAACGGTTGGTCTCGCAGGAATCCGCGAGGGCGATGTATCCTTGGACGCGCACCACCCGCACTTTTTGATCGCCCACTCGGGGGCGACGAGTGATCAGTGCTTAAGATTGATCGAGCGGGTACGCGAACAGGTTTTGCTGCAGACAGGGATCGACTTGCAGCTCAATCTGCAGATTTGGTAATCCTGCATCACCAGATGCTGTCATCCGTTGCCTGACTCTTCATTGAGTGGGGACGACGGCTGAGTCCGTTAACATGGAAGTTCGAGGCACAAGCGTGGCGTTGCGTTCGGCAGATTCCGAAGACCGTCGACCGATCCGCAAATTGTTGGGGCGCTTGATCAAAGCTCCCGCTGCGTTTTCGGTCCTGTGGCCCGTGTTATTGATCGTCGGTGGTTACGCGGCTTGGCACCGCTGGGGGACCGTGCACGTTGCCGGCAAATACAGCGGCATCGATCCGACCATGATTCAGGTCACTGATCCCCCTTCTTATGTACGGACGAACGTCGTCAAAGCGGTCTATCGAGACACCGCGATGGAAGGCTTGTCAATTCTTGACCGCCAAGCGACCGCCAAAATCGCGTCCGCATTTTCGATGCATCCGTGGGTGCGGAAGGTGACGGGAGTGCGGAAGCTTCCCGGAGGCGCAATCGATGTTCGCTTGGAGTATCGATCCCCGGTGGCAATGGTTCACGTCTTCAAGCCGAACGATCCGGAGAATCAGAGTTTCTTCTTTCCGGTCGATGGTGAGGGAGTCTTGTTGCCCGGCAACGAGTTCGCCGAAGCCGAAACAAGAAACTTTATCTATATCGAAGTCCCGGGCGTCTACACGAGCAATGCTGTCGGGACACCCTTCGGAGACCTGCGTGTCGAAGCGGCATCAAAGCTTGCGGAGATTCTCGCATCCTACCGAGAAGAGACTCAGATCAGAAGCATCGGCGTGCATGGCGATCCTCGCCAAACCGACGTGCCACAAATGGAGTTGACGATGCACTCGGGAGCCAAAGTCACTTGGGGAAGTCCTCCCGGACACGAGTTGCCCGGCGAGCCGACGGTCGAAATGAAGTTGCGGTCCCTGATTTCAACAGATCAGGAAAGCGATTCCGATCTGAGGATGGCAAGGCCGAGGGGCAGCCTGAAACGATAGCCAGCGTCGGTGACGGGGGCGCAGGTCGTTTGTTAATACGAGAGACGCGCGGAGAACTCCTCCGCCATCCCGAGATACTCGACGGTGACGGCATTCGAATTGCCGAACATCTCGACATCGTTTGTTTAGATGCTGACTCCGCGTTCATTTGCCCGCTCGACTTATC
>JBPCVD010000484.1:0-6858 GCA_051010815.1 Rubripirellula sp. | reverse complement strand
GGACTACAGAGACGACACGAGCCCCGATACATGGAAACCATCAAACGGATTCATGACGGCGCGATTGGCGATGTGGTTGCCTCACGCGTGTATTGGAATGGTGGTGGTATCTGGTACCGAAATCGCGAAGATGACCAAAGCGAAATGGCATTCCAGTGCAACAACTGGTATCACTTCAATTGGTTGTCAGGTGACCAGATTTGCGAACAGCACATTCACAATCTGGATGTTGGTTGCTGGGTCAAGGGTGAGTATCCCGTCGAGTGCAATGGCATGGGTGGCCACGAAATGCGAATGGATGGTGACGCGTCCAAGTCGCAGATCTTTGACCACACGTTCTGCGAGTACACATTTGCCGACGGCAGCAAGATGTTCAGCCAAGGCCGTCACTTGCGAAACGCGTGGAACCATGTCGGTGAAGCGGTTCACGGCAGCAAAGGAACGTCTGATCCGTCCGGATCGATCTCCGGCGCGACCAACTGGACCTACGAGGGCGAGAAGCCGAATGGCCACCAGCAAGAGCAGCACGATCTGATCGAAGCTCTGATGCGAGGTGAGATTTACAACGAGGGTGAGTACGGTGCCAAATCGACGTTCACCGCCATCCTTGGTCGCGAAGCATGTTACAGCGGCAAAGTGTTGAAGTGGGACGACTTGCTGGCCCGTGGCCGCGAGTTGGCACCTGGCATCGACAACTACACGTTGGACACGCCTCCCCCAACGCTTCCAGATGAGAACGGTTTGTACCCCGTTCCAATTCCTGGAAAGTACGACCCCTTCGCTTCCTAAGTTGAAACGAAGTTGATTGACAACAAGCGTCTTCGGGCAGGCATCGCCACGCCCGGAGACGCTTTTTTATTTGCTCTTTTTCACGTGATGAGCAGGATCGGTTCGGGGGAAATGAACCCGAAGGTGGGGAATCGGCGATTCGTCCTCGTCATGCAACGGATGCAGATCGGACAGGCTCTCAGTTTCCGAATCCTCGACAACCTCTGCAGGCACGATTGGCTCGCTGGCAACGGCAGCTGCACCTGAGTCGACCGGCAACGGACGCCGTTTGCGACCCTGTCGAGGTCTGAAAAACCGACCAGCAGGCCCAGCGAGCAGAGCGGGCAGCAAGATCAAGTCCCCAGCCAGGGCTGCGATCAGCATCATGAGCATCAATGTGCCGAAGCGTTGCGTTGGGGTGAAGGTTGATAGTGCGAACACGAAAAGCCCCAAGCCACCGACGATCGTCGTTTGCGTCATTGCGGGACCGACACGCCGATACGATTCGATCACCGCGTCGACGCGGCTCATTCCTTCGTCCAAGTGCGAACGGAACCACGACAGAAAATGGATCATATCGTCCACCGCGACGCCCATCGCGACCGACGCGGTCATCATGGTGCCAATATCAATTTCGATATCCAGGTGGCACATGATGCCAAAGATGATCAGCACGGGAAACACGTTGGGAATCATCGAAACGAGCCCGGCGGCGAATCCGTTGGCGAGGTTGCCAGGGCGAAGCCAGCCAAACGGCATGCGGCCCGGATTGAGCAACCAGATCATCACCGCCGCGATCAGGACGAACGCCATGGCGATCGAATTCGTCAGACTGGTGAGCAGCGTGCGTTGTGCCTTGTAGACGACGGGTACGACGCCGGTGTAAATCACTTGCAGTGGGCCACTGCCTTTCACATCGGGAATTCGATCCGGAAGCAGCACGGGCGTCGCGATCCGGTTGCGAATCTCTTCGGCATCGATCAGGCGAGCAGCGGAGGCAACGTCTTCCTTCTTGAAGGCGTCATTGTCGAGCCAGATCACTGCATCATAGCGGTTGAGCAGTTGCTCCCACTTTGGATTGCTCGTGAGTGCCTGGGCTCTCTCGGGCGAGACGCCGAGCCATTCGGGTGCTTCCATTCGCTCACCACTCAAGAGCTCGCCCAGTGTGGCAACGAACGTTGAACGTACATCGATTTCGCCGTCGCTATTGATCAGTTCCGCTTCGTCAAGCGTCAGAGGACGCTCCGACCCGATCACAAGCACGCGAGACTTTGTTTCGAGTGGCGTCACATTCCCTTCGTCATCGGTCGTCAGTTGTTTCAGCAGTTCGTCGCGGGCATCGTACGCACGCAGGACCGGTTCGACCGATTCTCTCAATGTCGAAATGAACTGACCGTAATCGACATCGGACAATGCTGCGACACGAAGGCTGATCCGCCACAGTTCGCTGCCCTCGAACTCGCCTGACTCCTCCAGGCGGAGGTAATCGTTCTTGCGAAGTTGGTCGCCTGCGGCGAGCAACTCTCGATTGAACTTTGTTCGAATGGGATTGTAGCCATTGCTGGGAACGGGCAACGGCGGCAAGAACGTGTCCGCGCTCATCGCTTGGCCGACCACGCCCCTACCTGGATCTCCCAATGTTCGATGGACGACAGTGCGGATCCTCGAAACGGCCTCGACTCGTTCCAGCATCGCCAACGACTGAACGGACGCCTCGCTAGGCTCTTCTTGGGATCCATCGCTCCGGTCAGCGGGGTATTCGGCCTGCATCCCAGGTGGAACGCGAAGAATCAGTTCCATCGGGACAAGCTTGCCAAAGTTGCTTTCCAACCAGGCGTAGTCATGAATGATTCTTGCATCCGGATCGAACAACTTCAGCAATTGCACTGACGTCTTGATGTTCAAGAGACCTAGCGAACACACGGCCAACAGCAGAATGCAGACAGTGCTGACCATGGCATGATGCCCTGTGATCCATCGTCCGACATTCGCCCACCATTCGGAAAGTCGGCTTTCCGGACGGCTTGGAATTGCATCCAGACTCGCTTCCTCTTCTTCTTCAATCTTTGGTGTGAACGTCTGCAGCGCCGCTGGAAGATAAGAAAACAGAATCGCCAGCGTCATGATCACGCCAATGGCTGAGTAGAGACCGAAATTGCTGATCGGCGCCAGATTGCTGGTAAAGAGTGATGCGAGACCGATCGCGGTTGTCACCGAGGCCAATGTGCATGGCAATATAGCGTGCCGCAGCGCACGTCCCGGCGCGCCAGTTTTGCCCCGAACCCGGACTTCGTCTCGATAGTAGTTGACGACATGAATCGCCCCGGAGAGCCCAAGCACGTAAACCAAAGACGGCATGCTCATCAGCACGGCGTCGACCGTGCCGGAGGTCCACCAGACCATTGCCATCGACAACATCGCTGAGCATCCACCGACGATGAACACCATCACCGTGATTTTGATACTGCCAAAGCAGATGTAGGAGAGCACGATCCCAAGCAGGATGCTGTAGCCGACCAAACGCACGAGCGTGACGGTCCCTTCCTCATCAATGGCAGTGTTGTCGACCGGAGGCCCACCCATGCGAAGTGGGGGAATGCCGGCAGCTGCTTCGGGAGGCGCTCGATCAAACGGCGGTGGAGCCATCGAAGGGGGCGGAGGTGGTTGAACGCCCGATTCTTCGGCCAGCGACAACAGGCGTCCACGCGGTTGCCCCATCACGCCGCGACCGAGCGCATATCCCAGGTTCTCTTTGGCCAAGTCGGTGAGCGTGACCAAGACACAGGTCAAACGTGGTGGCGGCTCAACCTCGGCCGCGTCATACACTGCGTAATAGACATCGGTTCGGGCATTAAGAGGTGCGGCCTGGAGTTCTGCAATCGAACCACCGAATTCGTCCTCGACGATCTGGTCAAGGGTGACCTGAGCCAAGGCGTCAAACTCTTCCGGTAAGTCATCGCGCCGTTTCTCAGGCACAGCGTCTCGAAAGGCCTCTGCATTCCAACCGAAATCGTCAGAGACAGCCGGAGCGAAGAGTGTTCCTGTCAGTCGCTCCATGGCCCGCCGTCGCGCGACCGTCGACCGTCGAGTCTCATCGGTCAAGTCGATGGGCCAAAGTGGACCGCCCTCACGAGCCAACTCGTCGACAATCGAGTCCCCCGTCTGCACGGTGTGAAACAGTGACGCGCAAAGAATCGATGGGTCGTTGTAGAAAGGATTGGCGACACGAGCCTCACCCGGAGCTTCGCCAAACGCCGTGACAAAAGTACCGCTGAGTTCAAAACGTCCGAGGGCTTTCTGCAGACCGCGCATCGCTGCGGCCGGTCCGTTAACCGATTTGTCCCATCGGTAAAGACGGCCGTCTGGGGTGATGTAATACCATTGACCCGTTGGGGTGCTCAGCCACTTCTCTTCTTTGCCGCCCCAGTTGTGGAAGTCGCTTCCCGCCAACAAAAGCTCCAACTCACTTCCGACCTCTTTGGCTCGCAGGTAAGTTTCGGCGATCTCAAGTGGGAAGTCTGCCGAGGGGTCAAAGGTGTCACTCTCGTGGTGCAGCTTCTGCTCAAACAGCTTCAGACGCTGATCTCCACTGACGCAACCAGGCCACGTCGCAAGGACAAAGCTCTCGCCCGCGAAGTGATCGGCGAACCATTCGAGTTCAGCCGTTTCGGGAAAGTCGCTCGGAAGCCAATCTTTGACATTGTTTTCCTTCTTTCCCAAACTCAGACGCGCTGCGCGAAAGGCAGAAGGCATGAAGAAGAAAAAGACGGTCAGGATCAGCAGCGCATAGGTGATCCTCAATGGGCTACGTCGCTCAAGCAGTGGACGTTGATTCATGGAGGAAACGCTGGGTGCGAAAGCCGGCGAACAGCAGCGCAAGCACGATGCTAGATCGGTTTTGATGCGGAAAATGCAGGCTGGTACATTACCGCCGATTGCCCGGATGGTCTACTTCAAACGGCCCCAACGCTTCCGCCAATGGCATTCTATTTGCGGGATGTTCGGGTGGGGGGTAGTTTGCGGGCAAACTACCTTCGCTCAGCGTTGAATTCGTACGATTCCAACCGACCTTGGCCCGTTTTGCCGTTTTCGGATTGCACAAACGGCGACGAATTCGGCGGGAAATGGAGCTGGCGAGGCGGGGCTCTCTCGCGTCGAGGCTCGCTGACGAGACGGGCATGGCGGCGGAACCTGCCGAACTTACCGTCGCGGTGATTTTCCGCCAAATCCCGATTTGCATGCCGCCGCAGTCGAATCGAGGCAATCCAGAATCGCGGTCCAGGGTCAGAAGTCTCGATCCATCGCAGCAGAGGAATTGGACCGCCGGGACGGCGTGCCGCCCCTGGTTCGTGGAAGCCACGCTTTTGCTAACGGGCAAGAATCTCGCCGTCGGCGCGATTGCCGAATTGCTTGAAGAGCGTCTCATCGATCGAGTTAGTCAGGAACCGGGTCGATCCATCGGCAAAGGTGAAGAGAGCCCCACCCTGATGAAAGCTGCCAAAGCCACCGACATCGAGTGATCCCACTTCCACGTCACAATCCTGGGGCCACTTTCCCTTGTTCAGGCTGCTGGTGTTGCGAAGCGTTGCTCGAGTACCGGAGGCCCACCCCAGGCTTTTGGATCCCGGGCGGACTTCGCCGGTCAGAATCGTCTGGGAGCTGCCGTCAAGGATCTCGGCAAAACGAATCTTGCTATTCAGGAATAGCAATCCGTTATTGTCGGCATCGATGGGCGTTTCATGATCGTCCTGGCATCCCGCGTAGCTGTTGGACGCTGCCTCTTTTCCGGAGGCCAATCTGACGATGGCGGGTCCTGGGAAAGATGGACACAGAAAGGTCGGAACCTCTGACGCACGTGCGTCCGCATTCTCCGGTGCGTAGGCACCTGCCTGGATGTCGAAGTGCTCGAACAAACCTTGCTGTTCGATGTACGGAAGGATCTGAACGTACCAGCTGACATCTTGGCCGATCTCTTGGTTTCGAATCGGTCCATCCGCGTTGATCACACCCGATGGAAGATGCTCCAGACTGAAGTCGTGATGATGGATGGCCAGACCAATCTGAGTCATGTTGTTCATGCAGCTGACGCGTCGAGCGGCTTCTCGAGCGGCTTGGACAGCAGGCAGCAGCAAGCCGATCAGGATGCCAATGATGGCGATCACGACAAGCAGTTCAACAAGAGTAAAGCCTGCGCGCAATCGGGCACGTCGGGCGTTTGGATTGACGGTCGGTTGCATAGTGTTTACTCCGCACTGGAAGACAGATTTGAGGAATCGTTCGAGGAGGTTGAATCGGGCGCCGGAACACGGAAGCGATGGGAACGGCGGGTTCTGCTCGCTTCGCGTAGATCGCCGTTTTCATCAAGAATGCCAAGCGATGCGACGACTTCGATTTCGCTGCGCGACTCGGAATCGCCGTTAACAGTGATTTGAATCACGGGTGTAAGATCCGCGATAGGCAAGAGCGTCCATTGCTCACCTTGATAGTCGGCGTCGTTGTTCAGTTGCCCTGCGGCACGACGAACGCCCGCATCGAGCAGCAGTTCCGTCTGACGCAGTTGCTGTTGCACTCGACATTCGCGGCGAGCCTGCAAGGCAGAGCGTGTCGTTGCGATCACCATCGAGCTGGCAACGAGAAGGCAGACCAAAACGCAGATGACGAGTGTGCCATCTCGAGAGGAACGTTTGGAAACGTGACTCATCATGAATTCTCCGCCAACTGAAGTGCTGGAAGTCTTCCGATGACGGCACTGACATTTCGATCGATCCGCCGAAAGTCGTTCACTTTGTTTCCCGTCGTAACCTTCATCTGAATGCGATCCGGGGATGAAAGGACTTCGAACACTGCTGATGTTTTCTCGTCGAGTTCAAACAACTCTTGATTCTGTGTCTTGCCCTCCGACACCTGTCGCCGAGTGACGATGTTTCCGTCGACTTCGTACGAGGTGCGGGACAACTCGTTTCGTAATTCGATTTGTTGGGGAGAGGCGATCTCGGCGCTCAACGCCTGATGGACGTCGCGCCGGAAGGTGATCGCGAGACGATTGGCTCTCCGTTGCTGGTCGGCTCTTCGCTTCTCTGTTTTGGCGAG